>CAYXQX010000372.1:0-4642 GCA_964467485.1 uncultured Porphyromonadaceae bacterium
TATCCCTACTTTAGATACAACAACAATTCATGCTGAGAAAGCTGTTGAATGGGCATTGGATATTAAATAGATTTGATAAACACTCAATAAAACCAAACATTTTGGATACACCTCTATTATTTTTTGTCATAATTTTCAGTGTTATTGTATTGTTTCTTTTTTTAAAGAAATATTTAAAAAAGAAGAGCTGGAATGAACCAACAAAATCTTTTCCAAAGGAATGGAGAATAACACTTGCAGAGAAAGTTGGGTTTTACAATACCTTATCTGCAGAAGAAAAAAATAATTTCGAATACAAGATTCAGGAATTCCTTCTTAATTGCAGAATAACCGGAATTGAAACAAGCGTTAACATAGAAGACAAATTGCTTGTTGCCGCAAGCGCTGTAATCCCAATATTTGAATTTAAGAATTGGAGATACAGCAATCTTTATGAAGTTCTCCTTTACCCGGGTATGTTCAATGAGAAATTTGAAACAGACGGACCAGACCGGAGGATTTTGGGTATGGTTGGCACCGGATATATGGAAGGTAAAATGGTGCTTTCCAAACCAGCTCTGCACCATGGATTCAGGAATGAATCAGATAAGAAGAATACAGCTATACATGAATTTGTACACTTAATAGATAAGGCTGACGGAACTGTTGATGGAATACCCACCCTACTATTAGAAAAACAATATGTTATCCCTTGGTTAGATTTGATAAATAAAAAGATAGACGAAATTTACGCTGACAAATCCGATATCAATCCATACGGTGGAACCAATAAGCAGGAATTCTTTGCTGTTGCTAGTGAATACTTTTTTGAAAGACCAAAATTGCTAGCTCAAAAACATCCCGTATTGTATAAACTTCTTGAAGAAATCTTCGACCAGGACATGAAGGTCAGAGATCTCAATAAGAAAAAGTTAAGTATTGGCAGGAATAGCCCCTGTCCATGCAATAGTGGATTGAAATTCAAGAACTGCTGTGGTAAAGAACATTTCTCTTAGCTATATTCGTCAAAACTGATTAGAGTTCTAAAGAATATTTACCCGGTCCGTAATTGCCGATAAACTTATCACCAAACTTTACCTCAGCAGATGTTCCTTCAGGTATTTTAATTTGCATAGTTATGCCCGTGTCATTTTTTTCCCATTTAACGTAAATCTCTCCATGAATACAATGATGAGACACTTCAGCCCATGTAAGATCTCCCACAGGCTGAGGGTTAATTATGATATTGTCATACGCTACTGATCCTTCTGCCTGGCTGATTCCACCGATACCGCTATACAGCCATTCCATCAGATGGCCGAGCATCATATGGTTGTTCGACACATATCGCAGTGCAGGCCATGATTCGGTGAGAGCAGTAGCTCCTTTTTTTAGCTGATATCCATATCCTGGCACGTCATCCCTGGCATTCATTTTCCAAATCACATCATGAGCCCCGGCATCCTGCAAAGCCCTAACCAGATAATGAAAACCAACATCACCAGCTGTTAACGCATACCCATCTCTCTCAACAGCCTCAATTAGCTTCATGTAAATGGCAGGCCTTAGATCCTCATCAATAAGACCAACTACTAAGGGCATTGCGTAGGAAGTCTGGCTGCCGGTAGCAATAACATGGGTAAGAGGGTCATAAAACTTAAGCAAAAATGCCTGTTTTACTGAATCAGCTCTAAGCCCAAGTAGTTGTTCATCACCTGTTTTACCAAGGATACCAGCCATTTTCTTTAGAATAAGCAGGTCATAATAATATATAGCCGTTGCAGTTAGAGCAGATGGAGTCAATTGTGATGATCCGGGTGATTGTTGACCAAGATCAAACCAATCACCTAAACCGTGGGATACAATTCCATTCTCCGATGTTGAATCAAGGTAATCGACATACCGCCTCATCATCTGCCAGGCCTTCCCCATTGGCTCCTTGTCGCCATACCAGAGATATAAATACCAAGGTAAAATAACCGCCGAGCTACCCCATTCGGGTGAATCTCTAAATCCACCTGCAAAAGGCACATACTCAGGCGCAATATCCGGTACCAAACCTTTATCTAACTGCGAATCCATCATGTCATCAACAATCTTATTATAGAACTTTTGAATGTTATAAGCATACTGTATTGATGTCCCCATCAAATGAGGCACCTCAAGCCAGCCAAGCTTTTCACGATGCGGACAGTCGGTAGCTACACTGGCCATATTACTGCGAATGGACCAGTCAATAAGCTTGTAAATGTTATTGAAAAGATCATTAGAACATTTAAATGAACCAACAGAGGGAGAGCTATTCCGAGTATGATGGAAAAGCAACTCTTCCATCACAGGTTTATTTTCGGGGTTTGGGTATCCGGATGGAACGGCACCTCTAACACCCAGGTATCTATATCCGTAATAAGTAAAAGATGGTTTCCATACTTCCTCAGAATTACCTGCACCCGTGTAATCAAAATACATTGGACCTCCTGATGCCTGCTGTGTAATATAACCTTGATCGTCAATTAATTCACCCGGAGTTAATCTGACCGTTTGATCAGCTGATCCTTTAATCCTGATTTCCGGGATCCCGGATGCATTTTGCCCAAAATCATATACATAGGTACCATCCTCCATCTCATGAATCTCAACCGGACTAAAGGTCTCCATGATTCTTATAGGATAGTCATATTCCATACGCATCTCACCCCCAGGACCTTCAACAGCAATAGCGTTTTCCCATGCTGAATCATCAAATCCGGCATCTCCCCACCCTTCCTGAATCATGCGGGCATCGAAATCTTCACCTCCGTAAATACTTGTGTATGTAGTCGGGGATTGGGATACTTTCCAGCTCTCATCGGAGACTATTTCCTCAATTGAACCATCGGTATAAGTTATGAGCATTTTCAGTCGTAACATAGGATTGCCCCAGGCAGTCACCAACTTGCGGTAGCGTTCCCTGTTGACATTGAAAAAACCATTCCCCACCGTCACACCAATAGCATGTTTACCTTTTCTCAGCAAAGCGCTTAAATCATATCCATTATAGTAACACGTTTTGGAATAGAGAGTCCAGCCCGGAGCCAAAAATCTATCATCCAGAGCTTTCCCATCCACAACAAGAGTGTAATGCCCAAGTCCGGATACATAAAGATAAGCCTTGTCTATCTTTCTTAAAACATCAAACTCCTTTCTAAAAAGGGGAACTATAGGACGCTTAATACCCCTATGCTCCAAATTATCGCCCGAACCATGAACACCCGGGATAATTTTGAGTGAATCAGGAAGTTTTTCATAACAAATCCAGTGTGTATTTGACCAATCCTGCTCCGGCAGTGCTTCGATCAAATCATCAGACGACTTCTTGCTACATGAAAAGCATATCATCAATACTCCTGCCAGTATTGCCAATTGTTTAATTGATTTCATCATCCTGAACTTGCTATTAATTTTGGTCAATAAAGGTATCAATTCCATTTTTTGTGAAATATAGAATAGGCATCTTTGTTTTTACTAAATTTAATACCTAAAAACCCATGAAATTATGACTTCTACCAAAGCTTCTAAATCAATGGTAAAGGTGAAATACTTGATGCTTAAATATTGCATTATCGGCTTATTACTTACATTCTTTGTGAATTTTCACCCTGCAATGGGACAAACCGAAGATGTTGTCATCCTCAATGAGGAGAATGAAATTATCTTTACAGGTGAGAGCATGGAGTTTATTGGATTTACGGTTAACAAAAAAGTACATTACAAAATCAATACTCAAGCCGGTCTGGAAAAAATGTCAAAATTGGTATTGCCAGAGTCATTTGACCCAAGCTATATCGCCCATTTTCCAAAAGCCAGGAATTATCAAAACCTGTATACGAGGATGAATTGTGATCTATTCAAAGCTGAAATCAAATCATCATCAGGAGAAATAAGGGAGGCTGCATTCAGTACTGAAAATGAGGAGGTTAAGATGCACATGCCTCAGGAGAATTATTATGGCACTTATTATAAATACATCTATAAGATTGAAGATATCCAAATTGGTGATGAGCTGATAATTGAATACAGCTACAACATGCTTTATAATGAGAACTTTTATATGCTTTCCGGGTTCAGAATATTTTTTCATTCAGATATACCAAAGCTCAGTTATCACCTCAAAATACAACACCATTCTGAGTTGGTAGTCGACTACAGTTATTTTAATGATGCTAAACCTGATTCGCTGATTGATCGGGATGGTTTGAAAAAATATTATTGGAACAGAGAAAATCTGGCAGGTTGTATCTCGGAGCCAGGCGGCAAACCTTATCTTTCATTGCCCTATATTGTTTTAACGCCCCGCCCATATGACTTACTCTATAAGGTCCCGCATTCATATGAGGAGAGGTTAACTCCCATATACTCACTTTTTGCAGGTCTTCGTGAAGTAAAACATTTTAGCATTTCCATTTCTATAATGGAAGGAGTAAATACAAGACAGTATGAGCAACTTAATCATTTCCTGGCCGATAAGATATCAGAAACAGATGTTGACAGCATCAGGATAAAAGAATTCACTAACATACATAACACTATTGTTGATGAATTCGATTTTGCAGATGATATAGATTATTTTACCCGAGAGGACAGACGAAATCATAGAATGGGTGATTATCTTATTGCCAATCAA
>CAYXQX010000373.1:0-4640 GCA_964467485.1 uncultured Porphyromonadaceae bacterium
TTATCCACTGCAGAACAATTGGAATAGTGTAAGTTATGGTGACTATATTGAAACAGCATCTTCTTACGAGGCAATGAATTATGTTGGAACAGTAAAGCGGGTTTATGGTAAGGTTGAGGAGGTGTTTTACTCTCCAGAGGACAAAACATACACTTTGTACTTTGGTGCACCATATCCGTATCATGATTTCAGTGTTGTAGTTCCCAGAGATGTAGCCAAAAGCTTCAGCTGGAGCCCATCCTGGTATTTCGAAGACGAACATGTTTGGGCAGTTGGTCTGATAGAAATGTGGGAAGATAAGCCAGAAATCGTTTTACATGACGAGCAACAAATAAGGAGGTACTGATTTAGTTAGCTTATATAATATAGCCATAGTTGGCCAAGGGGTAGTTTCAGATAACTGGAACTGCCCCTTTCAATTTTTCAAAAATTTTTAAAGTCTTCAACCAATGATCAGGCAAAGGAGCCTGTAATAAAAGTTTCTCGCCATTTAATGGGTTTGTAAATACGAGTTCTTTGGCATGAAGAAACATTTGGGGTAACTCAAGCTTCTCTTTAAAATACTTATTATGAGCACGATCACCGTAGCGTCTGTCACCTATTATTGGATAATAAATATGTTTCAAATGTCTGCGAATCTGATGTCTTCTGCCTGATTCGGGTATTACATTTAATAAACTGTAACGAGTGGTATCATAAATCCCAACTTTCTCATCTATTTCAGTTCTGTCCAAAGTAGTAAACCCAGTCATTGCAGGCTTTTTCTCCTCTCTCCTACCCTGAGGAACTTGGTAATTTATACGAAAAACATCAGGTGGATAGCCTCTTACAAGAGCAAGGTATTTCTTTGAAAACTCTCGTTTCAGAACCACTTCACCCATTGCTGAGGCAGTTTCAGGATTCTTTCCAAACAGCAGAACCCCGGATGTTCCCTTATCTAAGCGATGTATTGGATAGACCCAACTCCCAATTTGGTTTCTAAGAATTTGTATGGCAAAACGTGTTTCACCCGGATCAAGATATGTTCTGTGAACCAATAGCCCGGCAGGTTTATTGATAGCTACAAGATTATCATCCTCATACAAAATCTCAAGTTCTTCTTTAAGCATGATATAAATATAAACTCATAATGTTGATTAAAGGATGTAAGTGGCTTAATTTTTGAAATAAAAAAAGTTCATAATAATTACCTTTGCCACTCAATCGGTTATTAGAGATTAATGGGAAATAGAAATAGGAATAAGCAAGGATTCAATGAAAGCCTCTCAAGGCTTTTAACGCTTATTGGTGATGTTTTAGAAAAACCCATGTACGCTTTGGATAAGTTAATATTCCGTTTGCCTATATCGCAAAAAAGCAAAGAGAGTTTATCAATAAGAAAGTTTGGTTTACTGGGAACTGTTTCCTTTCATCTCCTGTTAGTAATTCTAATACTTACATTCACGATAAGTACAGAGAGAGAACCAAAAGTATCAGGGATAGAAATTGATTTAAAAACCCTTGAGGAGCTAAGCAAAATGCAGTTTGAGCTGCCAAAAATTCCGGATAAAGCTGATGATTCAAGGAATATTGCTGTGGACCAGGCAGAAGATAAAATCGAAAGCTTTGAAGATTACAAAAACTATCAAATTCCGGATCAGGTAGCGGGCAATTTAGCCAAGAGCAATGTTGACCAAACAGTTAAGGATATTATTGAGGATAATAATCTCAATCCAAATGATAAAGAACTACCCGATATTGCTACAGAAGAGCTGAAGATGTTCAGGGCTGATAAAATTGAAGAGGAGCAGGTATACAAAGGTGCTACTAATATATATTTTAGCCTTGAGGAACGGGATGTTGTTCATTTGGAGGTCCCGGTTTATAAATGTATGGGTGGTGGATTAGTAAAACTTGATATTCGGGTTAACAGAAGGGGGAAGGTCGAATTTGTTTCAGTTGATACGGCTGAATCAGAGACTACAGATAAATGCTTAATAGATGCTGCGAAAGCTGCTGCTATGAAAACCCGTTTTACACTTAATCAAGCTGCCTCAGTTCTTCAACAGGGCTCACTCAGCTATAGATTTATAGCTCAATAAGATTCCTTGTTGATAATAACTGAAGAAGGTAAGATATTCTACCTTCTATTGAATCTTCCGGTAGCTCCCAAATATCATATCCTGATTTCATGTAAGCTTCTTTAGTTAGTTCATATAGCAGTATTGAGTCGCGGAAATTCTCTTTCCTGATCTCATCTTTATGAAATATTTCTTCCCAGGGAGGGAGCATTATAACCTTCTCGTAATAACGGTATTCTTCAATTGACTTTATTAAAGCTGATGGAGCTGCTATATCCATGTATTTGAAGAAGGCTAAGCTATCCGGTATTCCACGGTCAAAAAAAGAAAGCTCGTTATTCAAGGCTTCCTGATGCTGCTTAATTCGCAGATCAAGAATTTCCCTGAAAAACGAGCTGTTTCCTTTCTTATTTAGGCTATGTAATGGAGCAGTAAATCCTTTACTGATCATATGTCTGGCCAATTCTGGAAAAATGTTGAATCCCAGTTTCTCCAAGGCGTTTATCAGGCTTGTTTTACCTGATCCGGGACCTCCGGTAATAATCAGTCGATAATTAATAACAGACTCCAGTGAAAAGATTATTTAGCATTCTTGAAAGCCTTCAAGCCAGCGAAGGTTGCTCTTTCACCCAGTTTTCTTTCAATTCTCAGTAACTGGTTGAATTTAGCAATTCTTTCACTCCTGCACCCTGAACCGGTTTTGATATGACCGGCTGAAGTAGCAACTACAAGATCAGCAATAGTTGTGTCTTCAGTTTCACCTGAACGGTGAGAGATGAAACAGTTAAAATCATTCTTACCTGCCAATTCAATTGTCTCTAAAGTTTCAGTTAAAGTACCAATCTGGTTCAGCTTGATGAGAATAGAATTTGCGGCATTTTTATCGATAGCTTCTTGAAGAATAGCTTTGTTGGTGCAAAGAAGATCGTCACCAACAAGTTCTATCTTGTCACCCAGTTCTTTGTTTAGTAGCTGCCAGCCTTCCCAGTCGTTTTCATCCAGACCATCTTCAATAAGTACAATAGGATATTTCTCAACCCAATCTTTCCATATTGCAATCATCTCTTCAGAAGTTTTTTCAGATTGGTCTGATTTGAAGAATACATATTTACCATTTCTGTACATCTCACTGGTAGCAGGATCAAGGCAGATAGATATATCTTTTCCAGGTTTGTAACCTGCTTTTTCAATAGCCTCCATTATAACTTCCATTGCCTCCTCATTGGATTTTAGATCAGGTGCATATCCTCCTTCATCACCAATCCCGGTTGAGTAACCTTTATCTTTAAGGATAGCTTTCAAAGCATGAAAAGTCTCAACACCCATTTGAATTGCTGTTGCAAAGTCGGGAGCATTATGAGGAGCAATCATGAATTCCTGAAAATCCACACTGTTTTGAGCATGAGATCCACCATTAATAACATTCATGCATGGAACAGGCAAAGAACTAGCATTAACCCCACCAAGATATCTATACAAAGGAAGGTCAACGCTTTTTGCAGCAGCATGAGCAACTGCAAGAGATACACCAAGAATAGCATTAGCTCCTAGTTTGGCTTTGTTAGGAGTACCATCAAGATTAATCATTGTGTAGTCAACATTTCTTTGCTCATACGCACAAAGTCCGGTAACCACAGGAGCTATTATATCATTTACATTAGCCACAGCCTTTAAAACACCTTTTCCTCTATATCTTTTTGGATCTTCGTCTCTTAGTTCAACTGCTTCTTTTTCACCTGTTGAAGCTCCTGAAGGTACAATTGCACTAGCTGAAATGCCATTTTCCAAACGAACTTCAACTTCAACTGTAGGATTTCCTCTTGAGTCAAGCACTTCCTGTGCAAATACATGCTTAATTTTCATTTTGTCTATTTATTTGTTTACAATAATGTTCTTTTAACTAAGCTATTGTGATTTTGTTTCGAACTTCAAAGCACAATATTTTGGCCACGTAAAGATAGTAAAATCGAGATTTCAGAAGAAGTTTGCAATAATGAAATGCTATGATTAATATCATCATAATTAGATGATTCAGATTTCAATCACACAAAAACTTTCTAGTAGCCCTTTCTCTCATAATCAGGAGACCATAATAAATCTCCTACGCCCATATCTTTGCCGGTTTTTCTTGCCAAAACGAATAGATAATCAGACAATCGATTTATATAAATCATCATATTTTTATCTATATCAAAATCTTCCGAAAACCTAACCATAAGGCGTTCAACTCTTCTACAAACTGTTCTGGCTATATGACATTCTGCAACAAGAGGATGCCCGCCCGGTAAAATAAAATTTTCAAGAGGCGGAAGCAGATCCAACATTCTATCCATATCCAACTCCAATTCCTTAATGTCTATATCTTTGATTTCAGGAAGCTTCAACGCCATATCGGGTTTATCAATTGCTAAACGTGATGATATCGTAAATATTCTGTTTTGTATGCGAACTAAAAGTTCGCGAGCCTTTTGATCTGGTACTTCTGTTCTTAATAAACCAAGATGTGAATTCAATTCATCAACACTGCCGTAGGTTTCAAGCCTTGGGTGGTCTTTTGGCACTCTTGTTCCACTTGCCAGG
>CAYXQX010000374.1:0-4620 GCA_964467485.1 uncultured Porphyromonadaceae bacterium
GCTGTAAAAGGGTCAACTGTATTAACATCAATATAAAAGCGATCTTTTGATAGGTAAGTAGTCCCAGGATCAATTCTTTTCCCAACAGGATCCTTTGCAAACAACTGTGCTTTAAACTCCCTACGTGGTCTTACACAAAAACCCAAAGGGGTGGGCTCAGAAGGCAGCAAGGGTTCCAATGAACCATCCCTGAGCCAAATTTCGCTCAGATATACATTTTCATCATTCATATCATATGTTGATCCTTGAGGTTTTTCAACTACAATGCGAAATCGTCCGCTACGAACCACTGCTTCAGGGACTGGAACTTCAAGTTGTTCAACATCATCCTTCTTTCGTCCATCAAAACGAGGCATAAGGTGATTCTCTAATATTGGTAATCTAAGCATTTTCTCATTCTCAACATATTCAATATAAACAGATTGCCATAAATCAGGCCTATTTCCATGCCATAAATTCCTCCACCAGGAAAAACCCAGGTAATATTCCTTGTCAATAGCCAGATCTGTAGCCTCAACAATAATACTTCCTTGTTCCATAACAGATGTAGCCGTTTCTTCGCAACGAAATTCAACATATTGCCAAATCCGTTTCTTTTCTCCCTTAATCAGTTCAAGAATCTCACCTCCTTTTCCCTTATCCATTTTATCATCTGGGAGGTTCAGGTAGCATAACAAACTTGAGTTATTGTCTTTTCCCTTATCAAGTTCCACTCTTCTTGTTTGTGAAATGGAAGCATACTTCTCGAAATCATCATAAGTTAGCCCCCCCATCACCATTGTATGCCTCAACTCCCTATCATTAAAAGTAAGAAGAACATTATTACGGGATTTTAGTGAGTTAGATCGTGTAAGAGGAGAATACAATCTACGACCATATTCAAGCGGTTCCCCTCCACTAAACCCATCAACCATTGCGAAATCATCTGATACATCCAAGCCCTGATAAACACGCCCATCAGCAAGAGCAAAAATCTCCTTTAGCTGTATCGTATTATCCGTTGTATTTTCAACTCCCCAACTGACATTAATGAAGGCATAGTCCTCATATAGGATAAATGAAAACAAACTTATCGGCTTCTTTGGAGACTCGAATGAAAGATCAAGTGATAGTCCCCTTCCAAAATCTCCTTCAATATTATGCTTTTTCCAACTTATCTTACAGCCTTCATCTCCAGAATTCCAATCATTCATTTTTAGCATTGCATCTGAAATTACAAGTGTTTGTTTTTTCAGATTCCTGATGCAGTATGTGCCATTATTTAAGTCAAACTCAAGACTAACAAGATCATTTTGTAAAATCACTGTATCTCCAGCTTCCTTTGTTTGTGGACCATTGGAGCAAGAAATCAGAATAACAACCAGCACAATAGGACTGTACATCAGGAATTTGAAAAAAAAAGATTTTTTCATGGCGACAATGGGTTATTTTCAACAGCAATCTAAAATAAAAGAAATTGGAATCACTCCCCTATATTTTCTAAAAATTCCGTGATATGGATCAAATTTATCTAATGAATAAGCTAATATCAGCACCTCATCTACAATAATAGAATTACTATTCACTAATTTTAACCTGATATCTTTGTTATATGACAAACTATGAAAGAGTAGTAGCATCCCTAAACCATCAGGAGCCTGATAAAATTCCTTTAGACATAGGAGGGACAATGGTTTCGGGCATCAATATTAATGCTCTCAAAGAATTGAAAAGCTATTTAGGACTGAAAGAACCTGCAAGAGTTAAAGATGTAGTAACCCAGATGGCTCAAACTGATCATGAACTTATCGATAGACTTAAGATTGATGTTAAAAATGTTGGTCCAAAAGTCCCCGAAGGAAGTCAGATGAAGGATCTTGGGACTCAAGGAGGAAATCACTTCCTTGAAGATGAGTGGGGAATGCAGTGGAAGATGCCTCTTGAAAATGGTCATTATTACGATCTTCATAAAAGCCCCCTGGCTCATGTTGAAACTATCAAAGATGTTGAAGATTACTCATGGCCAAATGCATATGATCCTGTGCGATATGAAGACCTTAAAAAAGAGGCTGACAAGATAGTTTTTGAGGAAAAGAAAGCCTATCTCCTTGGTCGAATGAGTTCAGGCATGTGGGAACACGCCATGTGGATGACCGGTTATGAGAAATTCATGATTGATATGTATATGAACCCGGGAGTAGTTCAGGCTATCATGGAAAAGATACTTCAAATCAAGATGGATTACTGGGAAAGGGCACTGGAGGCAGTTGGAGAAAATGTAATGGCAGTATCCACTGCCGATGATCTTGGAACTCAAACAAGCCTTCTGGTAAGTCTTGATATGTACAGAGAACAGATTTGGCCATTCCATAAAAGACTATTCGAATTCATTAAAAAAAAGGCAAAAACTGATGTTAAGATTTTCTTCCATAATGATGGAGCCATTATGGAAACCATACCTTTACTTATTGAGGCCGGGATTGATATACTCAACCCTTTCCAGGTTAATTGTGCCAGAATGGATACTAAAGAATTTAAAAAACTTTGGGGAAATGATTTAACAATCTGGGGTGGCAGCTGCGACACTCAGCATGTATTACCCTATGGCACTATACAAGAAGTTAAAGATGAAACAAAAAGAAGAATAGATGACCTTGCACCGGGCGGAGGGTTTATCTTTGCACCAATACACAATATCCAGAACGGCGTACCACCGGAAAATATCATGGCCTGGTGGGAAACCTTACAGGAATACGGACTTTACTAAGGCAGGAAGGCGAAAAGTAGGTTGCAATATTAAAAAACAAAGAAAAAGTACTTTCTTTTTACATAACTCATAATTCATAACTCATAACTCATAATTTACTTTAACCATTAAAAATTAACCATTAAAAATGAAGTCTAAAGCACTACTGATAGCGATCATCATAACTTTCGGAACCCTACCGGCCCATTCTCAACTAAAGGTCATGACCTACAACATCCTAACAGGCTTTGACTGGAATCAGGATAGTACCAGGGGAACAGAACTGATAAAATGGGTTAACAAGAATAATCCTGATGTGCTCGCGCTCGAGGAGATGAATGGCTTCACACAAGAAAGGCTGACGGAATTTGCTAAGAAATGGGGACATAGCTATTCCGCAATAGTTAAAAATGATGGCTATCCTGTTGCAATAACATCCAACAAACCAATTGAAGTAAAGGAGAAATTGCTGGAAGGTTTATGGCATGGAATGTTACATGTTGAAACTCATGGGATTGATTTTTTTGTCGTTCACCTTAGCCCTGCTGATTGGAAGTTTCGAAAAAAGGAAGCAGACATTATTTGCGATAGAATTGAAGAAGCGGCTCTTGAAACAGAAAACTATATCGTTCTTGGTGATTTCAACGCCCATTCCCCGATTGATGCTGAATTCAACCGAAAATTCCCCTATCAACTGGAGCGATATCGCAAGGGGGATTCATCAGGAAATAAATATAAAAATCTTCATAATGGTGAATACGATTATAGCGTTCTATCAACCTTCCTTTCGCTTTCACTGATCGATGTTGCCGACAGATTTGTACAATGGGATAAGAGAACTTCCTGCCCCACTCCACTGAACGTCCCCAAGTGGCTCACATCAGACGAAATGGTAAAAACCAAACACCGTATAGATTTCATCCTGGTTAGCCCTGAACTAGCAAAGAAATGCACCGGAGCCTGGATATACAACAGCCCCGAAAACTACTATTTATCAGATCACTATCCGGTGATGGCGGAGTTTGCCAGTAGGCAGTAGGCAAGTTTACTGAAGACTGAGGACTGTAGGCTGATTACTGCCGACTAAGACGCACATGTTGGATTATCTTTCAAAAATTCCTCAATCACCGATACTGCAGCTTCCACATTTGATTCAGCTACATAAATATCAATGGCTGATGGTACACCAATACCAATACCGGCAGCCACAGCTGATTGAAATTCATTTCTAATCATTACGGGTATACCGGCTTTTTCCAGTTCAGCCTTAAGAAGATTGCAGGTTAATTCAGTGCAGGTAAAAACTCTCACTAGTTCATCTCGTTTGGTCATTTTCTTCCTATTAAATTCTTTGTATTAAAATCGTTTTTCATAATTGCCTGTACACCTGCATTTTCCCGTTCACCAATGAGGGCAAGGCAGGTTATTTCACTTCCAGAATATATCCGTACTAATCTTTGTCCTTTTGTCATAGTCACTTTTCAATTTTATCTCTATGAATATAACAAAAGAAACACAATCCACAGCCATTAAAATGAGATTTTACGCCATATTCTCCCCTATTTCACACGTTCTATTGATGCTTAAAACAAATATATTATTTTTCAACAAACCATCGAATCCCATTTATGCTGAGATCTTAACAATTTCCATATATCGCGATTTTCTTAACTTCGCGCCATATATGAACAGGAAGTATTTCATAGTACTAGTCTTAGTTTTTTTTATCACTTGGCCCAATCAACCAACTTCAGGCCAAGTGATTGTCAATGAATTACTTAGCTCAAACGGCTCCGTGAATCTCAGTAGTACTACTAAACAATTTTCTGACTGGATTGAGTTATACAATTCAAGCGACAAAGAAATTGAT
The DNA here is from genome assembly GCA_964467485.1 of uncultured Porphyromonadaceae bacterium. Lineage (GTDB taxonomy): Bacteria > Bacteroidota > Bacteroidia > Bacteroidales > UBA12481 > JAUVKA01. The sequence goes on from CAYXQX010000374.1 coordinate 4,596, forward strand.
TTGGCAGGATATCTGCTTTCAGATA
>CAYXQX010000375.1:0-4607 GCA_964467485.1 uncultured Porphyromonadaceae bacterium
GTCTTAGCCTCATAATTGCAGCCTCACAAGTGGGTTTGAATCTCAAGGTGATCACTCCGTCTATGAATACTTCATTTGTGATTCTTGCTGTTGCAACCTGTATAATTGCTCCATTAGTGTTCAATAAGATAAACCGGCCCCAAGAAGGAGAAGAAGAAAAGGTTATCATTATTGGAGGAGGTGGTACCGGCGTATTCCTTGCCAAAAATCTGAATATGCATAACCGTGAAGTTGTGATCATAGATTTGAAGAAAGAAAAGGTAGATGCCCTGAATGAAAAGGGGGTTAGAGCAATTCATGGGAATGGAACCGATACAAGCATTTACAAGGAGCTAAACCTTCGTCCAAAAGATTATATTGTTATTCTTTCACATACTGAGGAGCGAAATGCTAAAATTGCCAGTATTTTGAAAGATAAATTGAAACATGGTAATATTCTAACTGTTCTAAGCAAAAAGAGTGAGCTGGAGAAGCTGGGGAATGTTGGTATTGAATCACTGGATGGTGCCCAGGTAGTTGCAACAGCTATTGAAAACCTGATCTTCAGACCAGGCACGTATCATACCATTTTTGAGAGCTTCGAATCCTTCAGCGTGGAAATTATCAAGCTTACCAACAAGAATATTATAGGCCTCCAGATAAAGAAAATACCTTTTCATCAGGAAGGATTTGTAATGATGGTTAAGCGGGAAGGGGAGTATTTTGTTCCACATGGTGATGATTACCTTCAGATTAGAGACGAGGTGGTTGTATTTGGCAGGCATTCGGCATTGCTGGACTACAAGGATAAGTTAACGTGATAAATATTCCTATTTAATATTATTTTTGATCAGTCCCAAAAACTGCTCACCATATTTTTTAGCCTTAAATTCGCCTACGCCATTGACCTGAAGGAATTCAGCAATATTCGAAGGTCTGCGTCGTGCCATGTCTTTCAGACTGACATCAGAAAAGACAATAAATGCAGGTTTACCTATTGTTGCGGCAATCTCACGCCGAAGATTCTTGAGCTCCAACAGCAAAGACTCATCAACAGGTATATCCATTTCATCCTGCATGATTCGTACTGGTCTTATTTTGGCTTTTTGTCTATGCTCAATCTGTCTTTCTTTTATAGTATCAAAATCAACTAACCTTACTTGCTCTCCTGTTAAAACTCTTTGGCTTACTTCATTTGTTTTCAAATGGCTATGGTCTCTATAATCGATCTCCATAATCCCTTGCTGGATCATTTGCTGGAGATATAACTGCCAGGCAAAATGGGTATGTTCTTTGCCCTGACCAAAAGTCTTAAGATTAGACCATTGATTTTCCTTAACGCTCAGTGAATATTGTCCTTTCAACACTTCAACCAGTGTGGATAGCGGTAGTTTTTCCCCACTTCTCAATATAGCAGAGATAGCCTTTTGAGCTTCAATCGTTCCATCCATATACTTTGGAGGGTTACCACAAACATCGCAATTGCCACAGTCTTCACCCGGAGCCTCACTGAAATAGCTCATCAGGATCTTTCGGCGACAAACTTGTGCTTCGGCATATTCTTGTATGCGCTTGAGCTTGGCTGTTAGTATTTTCTGATAATCAATATCATCAACATTCTCTATAAAACCCAAATGTGTTTGTACATCCCGGAAACTGTAAAACAGAATAGTCTCAGCCGGTTCTCCATCCCTACCGGCACGACCAATCTCCTGGTACAAGCTTTCCAGATTACCAGGCATATTATAATGAATTACATACCTGATATCAGGTTTGTCGATACCCATCCCAAAGGCTATTGTAGCACAAATGATATCAATCTCATCCTGTAGAAACTGATCTTGTGTTTTCGAACGTATTTCAGGATCAAGGCCGGCATGATAGCAAGCGGCATTTAGTCCGTTTTTTCTAATTCTTGCTGCCAGCTCCTCAGTGCTTTTTCGACTAGAACAATAAATAATTCCTGATTCTCCCCGATACTTTAACAGAGTCTGAATCAATTGCTCCCACTTCTTTTGTCCGGGTAAAACTGCTAATGACAAATTCGGACGGTCAAATGAACTGATAAAAAACTGAGGGCTATTGAGCTGTAGTATATCGGCGATATCCTGACGAACAGTGCGATCAGCTGTTGCAGTCAGAGCCATTAGCGTAGCTTTCGGAAAATGGGACTTTAGCACAGCCAGCTTTTTATAATCCGGGCGAAAACTATGTCCCCAGGTACTTATACAGTGAGCCTCATCGATGGCAAAAAGTTTCACATCCAGCTGCCCAAGAAAATCAATGAATCCTGATGAAAAAACCCTTTCAGGTGCGACATAGAGAATCTTATAAGATTTCTGTCTGATTCCATCATAAACCTTTTGTTCCTGTTGCGCGCTGAGACTGGAATTTAAAAAGGCAGCAGGAATACCGTTGGCTACCAAACTCTGCACCTGATCTTTCATCAGAGCAATCAGTGGGGATATTACAACAGTCAGACCTTCAAACAGGATGGCAGGTATTTGATAGCAAAGCGATTTTCCGCCTCCGGTAGGCATTAAAACAATAGTATCGCGACCCTCAAGAGTTTCTGTTATTATTTGCTCCTGATGTTCACGAAAGTGGTCATAACCAAAGTAGTTTTTAAGAACAGCCTGCAAGTCGGGCTGTTGGGCAAGATTTTGAGTCATTGAGAAAGGAATTACGAGGACTTAGTAAGATTTCTTACTGGACTTTTACGGAAGAAAATCGATAAGGTTATAGTTAAGAGCAGATTTTTTTCAGTTTTTTTCACCTATCCCTTCTGTCCCCTTTCCTTAAAAGGTAAAGGGGAAGAATTAATAGTGTTAAAATTGGTCAACATTTAGAATAAAGCTCAATTAGCATTACAACTAAGCTCAATAATGATCAATACGAGCTATATTTGCTGTGGTTGTGAGCTATATGTGTTAATTGGTAATAATTTCCTCAATAATCATGAGAGTAAAAAGAACTGAATTGCCCTTGATTTCAGCATTGGTCTTACTTTTAGTCTTAGTGTATCCTGAAGCTGGAGCTCAGGAGTTTCCTGGAACAGGAGTGAAAAAAATAAAGGATGTAGTGATTTATGAAGATTCGCTATATTATTCATCCTTTCCATCTATAGTTCAACTTCCTGATGGCGAATTTTTAGTCGCTTTCCGCAGGGCGCCTGATCGGAAAATATTTGGTGAAAATCATTCCAACCACACAGATCCTAATAGTTATTTGGTTACTGTTAGATCCAGGGAGGGTGTGACCTGGACAAAAACTCCGGAATTGCTTTATGCCCACCCATTTGGTGGATCCCAGGATCCTTGTCTGATGCAATTGAAAGATGGAACCCTATTGTGTTCAAGTTATGGGTGGGCTTTTGTTCGTCAGGATGGACTTCCTAATCTTAAAAAGCCTTATTTTGATGCTGGAGGAGGAGCGATTTTTTTGGGTGGCTATATAGTGAGATCTATTGATGGTGGAAATTCCTGGGAAGGACCCATTTATCCTCCCAATATTAAACCTGAAATTAATTATAACGCTTATGGCATTCCCTTGCCTGCTTACAACCGAGGGGCTATGTGTGAAAGTCGGAATGGAAATCTATATTGGATCGTAGCGGCATCAGATTCTGAATCACCCAAAAAAACCTCCAACCACCTGTTAGTCTCAGAAAATAAGGGACTTAACTGGATGTATTCAGGCCTTGTAGCTATCGATGAAAGAGCTTCTTTCAATGAGGCATCTGTTTATGAAACCCCGAAAGGAAATTTGGTGGGCTTTCTTAGAACTGCCGGTATGGATGATCAGGCCTGTATTGCCCGTTCTTCAGATGGAGGAAAAACCTTTCGGTGGGAGCAGATGGGTTTTCAGGGCCATCCCTTAAATGCACTTCGACTTTCTGATAACAGGGTCCTGCTGACCTACGGATACCGTCACCCACCCTATGGAATACGTGCCCGTATACTGAATCCCGAATGTACCGACTTTAAAACTGCTCCTGAACTAATATTGCGTGATGATGGAGGAGGACCTGACCTCGGCTACACCTGGCCGGTACTTATGGATAATAATCGGGTTTTGGTTTGTTACTATTTTAATATAGCTAACAGAACTCGCCACATTGCTGGAACTATACTAGAGATTGACTACACCGAATAGGGAAATTCAACACAACTTCATTACGTTTAGATTGAGTTTACATATATAGCCGGCTATGAAAAAAATCAGGATAAATCTTTTTCTTATAACATCTGTAATCATCTGTGGTATATTATTTTCCTGCAATTCAAGCAAACCAGAACAAGACGATCCCATTCAGGTAATTAAAATCGATATTGAGGATAAGCATATCGAAAAAGATATCACTTTAAAGGAAGTTATTCCACTTGAAACATCTGATGCTTGTTTGATTGGATCAGCAACGAATGTCACCTATTGGAATGATAGAATCATTTTACTTGATAACTATAAGAGTAAAAAGATGTTCGTTTTTAATGAGAAAGGGGATTTAGTTTTTAAAACAATGGTTGGTAAAGGCCCGGGGGAAGTTGGATCAGCTAATGCTATTTATTTTAATTTAAAGGATTCAACAGTACTTTTGTATGACCATTCACATAGTTGGTTTCATCAAT
>CAYXQX010000376.1:0-4596 GCA_964467485.1 uncultured Porphyromonadaceae bacterium
TAAAAAGATTTACAATACAAAAAAAATAACTCAGGCTCCTCCTAATATTGATGGAGATCTTTCTGAATCTGTTTGGCAAGAGGCTGTTAGATTAGGTGATTTCATTCAATTTGAACCAGAATCCGGAGCTCATCCTTCAGAACAAACGGACTTTGCTGTTATGTATGATGAGAATAATATATATGTTGGAATCTGGGCGCATGACAGTGACGCTTCCTCTATATCCAGGCGGATGTCGAGGAGGGATGATGCTGAAGGAGATATGGTTGGGATAGATTTTGATTCTTATCATGACCTTAGAACCTCATTTGGTTTTTGGGTAAGTGCCAGTGGGGTTAAAATGGATAGGATTATGTCGGGGAACGGTGATAGTGAGGATGATACCTGGGATCCTATTTGGTTTGTTAAGACTAAAATTGGTCCAGATGGTTGGACTGCGGAAATGAAGATTCCTTTTTCTCAGCTGAGGTTCGAAAAGGGATCGGAGCAAGCTTGGGGAATGAATGTAATTCGTTTTCTTTTCCGGAGCGAGGAGATATCTCTGTGGTCACCAATCCCCAAAGAAGCTTCAGGATATGTCCATTTGTTTGGTGAACTTCGGGGAATTCAGGGAGTTGAAGCTAGAAAACAATATGATGTAACTCCTTATGCTGTTGCATATACAGAACGGTATGAAGCTGAGGAGGGAAACCCTTTTGCTACAGGAACCGACTATAATTATACTGTAGGATTAGATGCCAAGATCGGGGTTACTAATAATATGATTCTTGATCTTTCAGTTAATCCTGATTTTGGCCAGGTTGAGGCTGATCCATCTCAGGTTAATCTTACGGATTATGAAACATTTTTCGAAGAGAAAAGGCCTTTCTTTATTGAAGGCAGGAGTATCTTGAGTATGCCTTTGATGGTTGGGGATGGTGATATGGCTAATGAAAACCTTTTCTATACCAGAAGAATAGGGCGAAGGCCTCATGGGGATCCAGATATGTATGGCAATGAGTATTCCGAGATGCCTTCTTTTACCAGGATTATTGGAGCTGCTAAACTTACTGGGAAAACCGAAAATGGTTGGTCTGTTGGAGTACTTGAAACTGTAACCAGGCCTGAAAAAGCTGAAATTGATTTGGATGAAGAGAGGAGATTCGAGACTGTCGAGCCCCTGACTAATTTCTTCATAGGGACGGTTCAGAAAGATATGAACGAAGGCAACACCATTATTGGTGGGCTTGTCACAGCCACTCATCGGAAATTAGATGATACTCCGCTTGATTACCTGCATTCATCAGCATATACTGGGGGATTGGATTTTACACAATTCCTGAAGGACAGAACATATATGATTTCTGCAAAAACTTTTTTCTCTCAGGTAAATGGATCTCCTGAAGCTTTGGTTCGCACACAGAGATCATCAACTCACTATTTTCACAGAACAGATGCCAGTCACCTTAAACTGGATTCCAGCAGAACATCCCTGATGGGACACGGTGGCTCGCTAATGATTGGTAAAGTAGGAAACTCACCATTTAGCTTTGGGATGTTCTTCAACTGGAAATCACCGGGTGTTGATCTTAATGATGTTGGCTTTATTAGGGAAACAGATCAGCTACTACCAATTCTCTGGAGCAACTATCAGTTTCTTGAACCCTTCAGCATCTTTCGGTCGATGATATTAAATGGAAGCGTATGGAGTGCCTGGGATTTTTCAGGTACCAATATGGGATTAGGAGCTAACATTGGGACCCATATGCAGTTCAATAATTTCTGGAATCTTAGTATTGGGATCAATGGACAGCCAGAACAACTATCAACAGCTTTGCTTAGGGGAGGTCCTGGTTTTATGTCCCCTGGAGCAATCCGTCCGTATATAAATATTGCAAGTGACAGTAGAAAGAAACTAGTATTTAGTATTATGGGCATGGGGTCTCAGGGTTTTGAAGGGCATTCCCAGGTTAAGGGAGGGAACCTCCAGATGACCTACAGACCAATTAATAATCTGGCAATAAGTCTTTCCCCAAACCTTACCTTGAGCAAGAACAATCTTCAATACATCACAGAAACAAGTTACATGGGTGATCCCAGGTACATTTTTGCCTCAATCGATCAGAGGATATTGGGTTTGAGCCTAAGGCTTAACCTTAATATAACACCGGAATTTACTATTCAATATTGGGGACAGCCATTTATAGCAACAGGTAGTTATGAAGATTACAAAATGATTACAGACCCACAGGCTGAAGATTATTACGACCGATTTCATGTGTTTTCGGGGAATGAGATTCAGTATTTTGACGACGATAATTACTGTTATATAGATGAAAATAAGGATACTAATCCTGATTATTATATTGATTATCCTGATTTTAATTTCAAGGAATTCAAGTCTAATCTGGTTGCTCGTTGGGAATTCAGGCCTGGCTCCATTGTATATCTGGTTTGGTCGCAAGGACGATCTGGTAATGATTCGTATGGTGACCTTCAGCTAAACAGGGATTTTGGCAATCTTTACGATGTTCATCCCAACAATGTACTTCTAATAAAATTCTCTTATAGGTTCGGGTTATAGGTCCCGGGGTCCCTTTCTTCCTTTTCCAATTCGTTGGATGGGGAGGGGGGACCTTTTACGTTGCAGGAAGACACATTTCCAGTACATCAAATAGAAATATTATTTTGGATATTTCGAATCTTGGATTATGTATCTAATTAATAATCCTTTGCCTTCATGCATTACCCAAGGCATTATATTCAGGCCTCTTGCTCCTTTTTTATGTAAACGGTTTATTAATAGAGATGTAGCACTACCCCAGAGTGCTCCTGTGATGACATCTGTAGGGAAATGCATGCCAGATCGTACTGACCAGTACGCGGATAGTTCGGCAAGAGCAAAGCTGCCGCCAATTACAAAAGGTGTCCATTTTTCATCAGGATAAATATCCCAGGCTAGTAATGACAGAAAGCTGGCATTATAAAACAATAAAGTGGCATTCCCAGAGAAGAATGATTCATTATTTCCACCCCGGATACGCTCTTCTATGGTTAGTTCAGGGTTGTAGGCGTACGGTCTGGCCCTGTTAATCAAGGCTTTGGCAATTAATTCACTTCCTGTAGACAAATATAATCCTTCGAAATACATGAGAGTCAGGGTCATCAGATCCGACCAGTTCTTTTTCTGAGTGAATGAAATCAATGCGTATGTTCCAATAGATCCAAGAACGGCTAAGCTCATTGCCGGCTCAAAGAATTCTCTGGTAGCGTTCAGTTCGGGTTTCCAATTGTTTGTAGCAGGTCTATCGATGAACCATACATCTTTACGGTTCAGTCGTGATAATGGAGTTTGGCCCCATGCATGCTTATTGGTATGACCTATAATAGATGCATAGAGTAATCCGGTACCGGTAAGCATTAATCCCATTTCCTGTTCTGCCTTTAATTCATAAGGGAATGCTTTAGATGGCTGGTTTTTTTTTATCTGGGCATTAAGGTTTGGATTAGAGATTATCAATATCAGGAAAATTAAAACAATTGTATTTAGAAATATGGAAATGTTTTTATTCAAAATAGGGAGGTGTTTTTAAGCCTTTTTGGAAATCAAAAATTAGTTTTATTTGTTCGGGCGTGTTTCTTGGGTTGGAGAGTTCTGGAATTTCAGAATCCTTGAAGAAGCCAATGTCTGATGTTTCCAATCCATCTGATTCAGTTTTACCTGTAATTTCACACTGCAGGAATATCTTATATATATAGTATAGGTCGGAGGGATGATCGTGGCATTTTTTATCCATAATGGCAAGCAGTTGGGTTGGTGTTACGATAAACCCAGCTTCTTCTCTTGTCTCTTTAATGGCCATTTCGGCTGGGCTGAAGCCTATGTCGGCCCAGCCTCCCGGAAGAGACCATCGTCCATCAATTATTTCTTTTACAAACAACAGTTCATTATTCTCATTAAAAACGACTGCTCGAACATCCACTTTTGGGGTTTTATATCCACGTCGTTCTTCCAAATGGAGTTTAATAACTTCTGTACTTGTATTTGATATATTTTGGATAATATCTATACATATCCTGTTGATTTCGTTGTTACGGTTAAGCTCAAAAGGATTTTTTGAATAGTGAAGTCCTGTTTCTGCTAAACTTTGAATTTGTTTTATCGACTCTAATAATTTATTCATATTGTTATTATTGTGTTCTCTTATTTGCTGCAATGTTGGTTTTACAAGGGTTAAAAATTGCTTGTTTTCAATTGCCATAAATATATTCCGAAAAATTTACAAACGGGCTATTTTATATCGTATTTAGATAATGCAAAAAAACTTTCACATAATGATTGGTAGTATGATGAGTCATGTTTTTTCAAAAAACGAGCAGGTAATTGCAGGCAATCAATTGGATAACAATCTATTTATAATTTTTTAGATCGTAAAGTATGTTGAAAATGTAGTTTTTTTCAACCTCTTTAGAGTATATATAAGGGTCATTGTGGTAAAAAAAGCCTTACAAATCTTAAAAAACTGTTATATTTGCTTAAATATAAAAAGCATTCCAATACTTAATGCAAAATTCAAATCAATTGTAATAACCTAAAGATTAGTTTCTATGAAAAAA
>CAYXQX010000377.1:0-4593 GCA_964467485.1 uncultured Porphyromonadaceae bacterium
CCTACCCACAAACCAGAAATATCCATCCTTATCTATTGTTGACCTGTCACCAGCCAGATACCAGCCATTCTTAAATTTCTTCTGATATGTTTCCTCATTATTCCAATAGGTCCGCATCATTGCAGGCCAACCGGGCTTAAAAGCTATCAAACCAGATTTATTAGGCGTAGTAATGGGCTCAAATGTATCAGGATCCAGTATGGCTGCAGTGATACCCGGAAATGCCTTGCCCATAGATCCGGGCTTGATCTTCATACCTGGAAAATTAGTCAGCATAATTGATCCTGTTTCTGTTTGCCAATAGGTATCCAAAAATGGTTTGCCAAATACTTTCTCCGACCATATAACCGCCTCAGCATTTAGCGGCTCACCTACACTGGCCAAATGTCTTAGACTTGTTAAATCATGTGCCTTAACCACTTCATCACCAGCTTTCATTAGAGACCGAATAGCTGTTGGAGCTGAGTACCACATGCTAACCTTATTCTTTTCCATGAACTTATACCAGGCCTCGGCTGAAAAACCACTATCCAAAACACATTGGGTAACACCCAAACTCCAGGGGCCAATAATTCCATAGGATGTACCGGTAACCCATCCGGGATCAGCCGTACACCAATATATATCATCCGGACGTAGATCAAGAACCCATTTTGCAGTTAAATATTGAGAAATCAGAGAGTAATGAACATGCTTAACTCCCTTTGGCTGACCCGTTGTTCCTGATGTATAATGCAAAAGAGAGTGGGACTCTGCCTTTGTTGGGAAAATATCCAGCTTCTCCACTGGAGTGGTCTCCCCCAGATTAAACGACAATTCCTTTTCCCTGAGGGGCTTCCTCCCGTCATAATCAACCATTATGATATGCTCCAGATTGGGCAACCTGTCAAGTATCTTCTGTACTTTACCGGCATGCTTCTTTTGAGTGATAATAGTTTTAGTTCCGGCATTTTCTAATCGTACGAAAAGGGATTCGTCACCAAAGGCCGAAAACAAAGGCTGAGCAACAGCACCAATCTTTAATATTCCCAAAACACCAAAGTATAACTCCGGCACCTTATCCATAAACAAACAAACCCTATCCCCATCAACAATACCCAAGGTCCGTAGGTAATCACCAATGGTATTGCTACTTAATCTAACTTCATTAAAAGTGTATCGTTTTTCAACCCCACCATGGCCCTCCCAAATAAGGGCTGTCTTATCTGCTTTTCCCATATTGCAGATTCTGTCTGAACAATACCACCCGATATTAAGAACGTCTCCATCCTTATACCCGAGCTCTTTCTCAGCTATCTCCCAGCTGAAATCCTTTACTCTGTCATCGTAGGAACCGATATTCGTCATATGTAATATTTTATTGGTTAGGTTGACAATAAAGATATTCAAAAACATATAAAGTTTTCAAGTATTATTCGTTATTCCGTTATTCGTTATTCCGTTATTCCGTTATTCCGTTATTCGTTATTCTGTTATTCGTTAATTATTATGTCTTATGTAGATAGCGTTTCCGCCGCCTGGGGCCATTGTGATCTCAACTACGGAATTTGAATCCACCGATTGCTTCCTGATTTTATAGGCCTCCCGCTTGTCAAGGAAATGCGTATCCTCTGTATCCTCGTAAAAGGTGGCTTCATATTTATTCCCTTCTGGTAAAAAGCTAAAGTCTATTTTTATTGTTCTTGCTTCCCGGTTTGTAAGTGAACCAATGAACCAGTCTTCTCCTGATTTTCTTGCAATACTCACAAACTCATCTATCTCAGCATCAAGCACTTTGAAACCATCGAATTGTGCCGGCATTTTCCTGATACAATCAAACAGATCATCTTTTTTAAGGTATTCTTCGGGACTGTCGGGCAGAACGACCCAGCCGGTATGAATCGCTATAAGTTTTGCCACCTCAGCCGCCACTGTTCCCGGGAGTTCTTCAAAAACCTTTACTCGCGATACAGAGGTATTAAAATCGAACCAGCCATTGCAGGCATCCAGCGGACCGGCAACCATATTTACCAGCGGTGTATTAACTGCTGTTTCGGGGAAATAGGAACGAAGGGCATCGGCTTGTGAATGACAAAATTCCTTCGACATAAGATTAGGCCAGGTTCTGGATTCTCCATTTGGGGGAATGGGGTTATCATGAAAATTGACCATCAGTTTGTACTTAGCACAGAGCTCAATAACCCTTCTGGTATGGGCAACCTTCTCCTCTTCGCTGCCACGCATAAATCCATATTTAACACCTGCAGCTCCCCAATCGGAAAACTGCTTAACCACTCTTTCCAATCCAAACTTCTTAGCCCCCACATCATTGAGATAGAGAATTAATCCAACTCCTTTTTCTTTGGCATATCTCATGTTTTCTTCAATATCGATAAGCCCGCCGGAACTTGTAGGGTCGGATTCCTCGCTGAACTCCGATCCATACCAATCAGCATCCATCAGGAGATATTGAATATTATTTTCTGATGCAAAATCAATAAAGCGTTTATGTGATTCGGTATTCAAACCATATTCAAAACCATCATCTGCTTTATAACCCCAAACCCGCCAGTCCCACATGGTTTTTCCCGGTTTAATCCAGGAAGGATCTTCAATTTTACAAGGTTCATTCAGGTTGACCAGTAAATCAGATTCTACAAGATCTCCTACCCTGTCTCCAATAATAAAGGCCCTCCAGGAAGTTTTAAAAGCCTCTTTTCGGGGGGAATAAGTTGTATTTATTCCAAGCGAATGGCCTTCCCCAGATGCATCGACACTCAAAGGCCCAAAGTCCAGAATTTCAGCCTCATGAATAGCCATAAACATATCATCCCGGAGCTGCATTACCATTGGAATACGCACAACTTCCCTGTTCTCCTCTGATCTCAGGATGGGACCAATATTGTGATGCTCTCCGTTATACGCCCAGTATTTAAAATCAGGATAAAAATTTAAACTTGTCAGCTCACGGGAAATGGTAGTGCTTCCTTTTATGGCTTCTGCAGGGAAGTCATATCGATACGCAAAGCCATCATCGTAAACCCTGAAAATGATGTTGTAAAAATCCATCTCCGATTCTGCTTTACTGCATTTGAAAGTATACTCCTTATAATAATTATGCACAAGCGGGTTTTTTCCATTTACATTTTTCCAGGTATTTTCAAATACGTATTGCGTAAAGTCCTTAATTATTACCTCACTAGTGAAATCAATATCATTAACCAAAAGGCCCAGTTTGGATTCACCGATGACAGTATCACCCTTATACATCAGGATAAAAGAATTAGAATTATCCTGATTTGAAATCACTATTTCAATGTTTTCATCAGGAGAGAATAATATTTCTTTATCCTGATTTGAACATGAGAAAAAGCTAAACATAGGTAGTAATAGCAGTAATATTAGGTGAAGATTATTCTTTCGGTAGTTCTTTTTCATGTCTTTAATTAGTTTTCCTAATTGCTTACCTTTGCTCTTTCTATCAGCCTGAGTAGATTCAAAATGTGACTTCTCCTTTTCCATCTTCAGAAAGTTTTGATAAGAATCCTCATCCAGATCACCACTATCAACGGCCTCAAGCACAGCACACCCTGCCTCACTTGTATGAGTGCAATCGGCATATTTACAATCTTCCGACAGCTCCATAATTTCATCGAAGGTAATCTCAAGTCCTTCTGATGCATCCGCAATTCCAAGCTCTCTCATCCCCGGATTATCGATTAGGATCCCACCATTTTCCAACACCATCAGTTCCCTGTGACTGGTAACATGTTTCCCCCGATTTGTACTATCACTTATCGATCCTGTTTTCATGAACTCCCTGCCCGAAAGATTATTCAAGAGGGTAGATTTACCCACACCGGAAGATCCCAGCAGGCAATAAGTTTTACCCTTTTCGATAGTAGGGGCTAGAACATCATATCCGGCATGAGTCTCATTACTAATAGTATACACCGGGACATCTGTGATTCTTTTTTTAACTCCACTTACCAGATCCTGGAGAATGTCCTCATCAATGAGATCAATCTTATTGAGGATAATAATTGGTTTTACCCCGGATGTATTGCAGATGGTGAGGTATCTCTCAATACGGTTGACATTAAAATCACGATCAACGGCCTGAACGATAAAGCCATAATCAACACTAGTTGCAATAATCTGTTTCTCACCCTGTTGCCCAACCGCCTGTCGCTCAATAATTGTGCTTCTTGGATAAACAGCATGGATCAGGACCTTGTCCTCATCATACTCTGATATCGCCACCCAGTCGCCAACTGCCGGAAAATCCGCACGACTTGTTGAAGAATATCTAAGGTTCCCAATTATCTCCCCCTCAAATTCTCCTTCTTCATTCCTGACTACATATCGTTCCTTATGCTCTGAAATTACACGACCAACTTCGAAAGAGTCGAGGCCTTGTTCGGTTCTGTAGTTTTCAAGAGAGGTGGTATATCCTAATTGTTCCAGGTTCATAGCAAATGTGATTATTCTGCATCAAAATAAGATAATCTCCGCAGAATTTGCGGGGAATAGGCGTAATAATTACCGCTTTTTAATTACCACTAGATTTATCTAGTGGATGAAGGACCCAGATAAGTGTCTGAACTTTAGTCC
>CAYXQX010000378.1:0-4588 GCA_964467485.1 uncultured Porphyromonadaceae bacterium
GACTGGAATTCGCAGGGTACAAGTATGAATCCGGCGGATTAAATCAGGATTTCAAATACAATGGGAAGGAGCTTATAGAAGAAGGGGATCTTGGTTGGTACGATTATCTCATACAATTGTTTGGATTCGTTTAAACCCAAATTGTTAGTTCATTCGATACAAGCTCCTCACCTTTTCTCCTAGTCGTGGTTGATACAGGAACCAGATGACGCCATTTTGAATCTGGATATTTTCAATAAAGGGAAAATTGGGTGTCTCAAGAGTCTCTTTAACCTTTCCAGTATTAATGTCCAACTCCATTAGGGTGACTTTAGTACCCACGTAATTAACCCAGTATAATTTATCACTTGCTGGATCCTGAATAATGAGTTTCTGGATTTTGTTGTGCTGTGGCAATTTATTTTTCACTGTTGACACCTCTTCGAGGTTTTGATCAAATTTGATTGTTTTCTGATTTGCAAGATCAACAATAACAGCATTGCCCTCTACATTAAATATGCGGCTATTTATAGGTTTATGAGTAACATTAATATCGTAAACATATGCCTCCATCATTTTATTCGCATAATCAACTACTGCTGGTGCTGTATCCATTTTTAATTCCCACTGTGGAACCCACTGGCTAAATCGACTTGCTTGTTCCTCCGATTTGAATAGATCTATCATATAAATCGTTCTTAAAGGGACAACACTTTTGCTAAGAGTATCAATTGCATAATATTTATTGACCTGTCCCTCTCCAGCAAGTTCTTTGAAGAAAAAATACTCATCATTATGAAACTGGAGCTTCAATAAATCATCAGGTAAATCCTGTATTTTTATTGGGTAAAGAAAATGGACCTCATTGCCATCAACATATAGCTGATAAATTGAGTCACCAGCAAATAAATGGATATTTCCAAATCCGTCTTTAAACAGGTTTTTTGGTTTGCCAACGGGCCTACTGAACAAAGTATCTTGGGAGAGGTTTGTGAGCAATAATTTTCCGTGATTAAGACGACTTTGGTCGAATCCAATAATAAGAATCTTATCGTCCACAAAAGCATAGTCAATCATATAGAAATAGGTTTTGGGAAAAAGTCGTTTGATTCGTTCACCTAATATCTCAATCTGATTTATATCTACGCTAGCTGGCTCTAGAGGAATTATCATCCCCATTTCGTAAATTGAGCTAATGATTACAACTTTGGACTGATATCCAAGGTGAGATATCTCTAGTCTTATTGGAAATAATGGATCTTCTATTCTGAAGTTTCCTTTCTGATCCGAGATAACTCCTTTTCCATCCGCATATGCAATTGTAGCTCCGCTAATGCCTTTTCCTGTATCATTATCTTTAAGGGTTCCTTGATAGTTGTCCTGACCAAAAGTTGAATTCACAAAAAAAATAAATATGAAACCACATAGGAGTAAACTGACTTTCTTTAGCATAAAGAGAACTATTAAAAATATGAGGGGGATATGAAAGTAAGAATTCCGTTTGAATATTCCATTGTTTGTTTGATAAATTAGTATCACAAATTGTAATATTGACGAGTTTTAATTAGTTCAAATATTGTGCTAATTTCCCGAAAAAATATCACTTGATATTATCCAGAAATAATTTAATGGGCTATATCTGAAGAATTACATTTTTATTATCTTTGGTTGTCCTCCTAAACCAGTGGCTTATTGCAATGATTATTAAAAGATTGTTTTTTTTTCTGATTGTAATAGTATTGCCATCAACTGCATTTAATCAAATTCATAAGCATGTAATTTCTGGAAAGGTTATTGAAGAAGGATCATTAAAGCCTCTACCTAATGTGAATATAGTAGTATCTGGAACAGAGATAGGAACCACTACAAATGATCAAGGGAATTTTGAGTTGAAACTTAAAAGATTACCCGCTAATCTTTATTTTAGTCATATAGGGTACGGAATTCAAGTCATACAAGTTGATAGAAGCAATAGAAAAAAAAGAACAGTTTTCTTAGTTCCAGAAATTAGAGAACTAGATCAAGTAGTTATTACAGGTGAAAGAATTCAAGAAATAACAAGAGGTGATTCGCTATATCTTTCAGACTATGAGATCATAGGAGACAAACTAGTAATGATAGCGCATCCATATAAAAGGCGTAACCTTCAGCGATTATATTTGGCAGATCTTTTTGGAAACCCTATTAGCTCAAGAGAGGTTAATCACATAGGGAAGGATGTTCATTTCCCACAAAAACCCTTTCCTGAAAGGACCTCCTTTTTTAAAGATTGTTATGGACAGGTACATTTACTGACTAAAGAAAAAGTTTGGCAGATGTTTGTAAAGGATAATCTAGTTCACTGCCTATATCCAACAAATTATACTGATTTTCTTAGCTACCTCTTCCCCGTGAAATGTGAATTGAATGGAAGTTTGTTTTATCAGGTTACAAATAGAAAAGAAAATGAAACTTGCGTGATAAAAAAAAATAGCAAGGAGCCTGAAAATGTCAAGTACGTTTATGATGAATATGGAGAAATAAGATATATGAATGCCAGGAATGTTAGTGCTCCTATTTTCAAGAAAGACAGTTTGATTTATGTGTTCGACTTTTTTGAAAATAATATTGAATGTTTTGACTTAAATGGTTTGTCAAAGAGAAAAGTCAATATAGATTTTCATCTCAAAGAAAAACATCCTTTTCCTGAAAAGCCATATATTGATCTGGATCACTTAAATTTCAAACAAATTGTTCTACTTGATGAAAAAACTGGCAATACTTTTGCGGTTTGGAGAAATAAAAGATCATCAAGATTCTCATTGCATCAGGTTAATCTTGAAACTGGTGAGATTGATAGGATTATTGAAATTCCAAATTTCCCTAACATTAGCAAGATTAAAGTATACGACAACACAGTATTTTTTCTATACGTAACTAAAACCTACCCATTCTATCAGACTCTGTATAGAATGAGTATTGAGTAAATTTAATTTGTCGTGAATTTATTTTGTACCGTTAATGATAATGGTCAAGCAGAGAATGATTGATGGATTTTTTTCATTTATGTGCTTGTTATGCATCTATAATATAAAAGGGCAGGAGGATTCTTAACGAATGGTACTTGAACAATGAGAGAGATAAAAGAGGTTAATACAATAAAATCAGATGAAATTATTTTGAATAAAATCTATATGATAAGTGGGCATAAAGTAATGATAGATCGTGATCTGGCTGAGCTGTATGGAGTTGAGACAAGGGTGCTGAATCAGGCAGTAAAAAGGAAAATAAAACGTTTCCCTAAAGATTTCATGTTTCAGATGGATCCAGAAGAATTCACAAATTGGAAATCACAAATTGTGATATCCAATAAGGAAAAGATGGGCCTCCGTAAACCGCCATTAGTATTTACAGAACAGGGCGTGGCTATGTTATCAAGTGTTCTAAATAGTGATACGGCAATAATGGTCAATATCCAGATTATTCGGGTTTTTACTAAAATGCGTGAAATGCTAGAGAAACATCAGGAAATACTAAAAAAGCTAGATGAACTGGAAAGAAGAGGCACTGAGCAGGATGATAAAATAATGTTGGTTTTCGAATATCTCAAGCAGTTTGAAGAAGTCAAACAACAGGAATTGGATCAAAAAAATAGAAAACAAATAGGTTACAAACTTCCGCAACCGAAGAAAAGCTAAAGCAAAAGGACAAAAACGCTCACCCCAAAGGGGGGGGGTATATCTTCACATCAGGATAAAAACCACCCATAGCTTTGGTGATCTTGTAAAAGATGTTCCTGCTACGGCCACATTCACACTATTAAGAACAACAAGACTGAGCCGCTTGTAATTTGTACATGTTGGAACGAGTTGTGGCTGTACAGCACCTGTTTATACAAAAGAACCTATAGCTCCGGGAAAAACTGGAATCATTAAGCTTACTTATGATTCGAAGAAGATGGGTTATTTTAAAAAATCAGCCCAGATAAACACCAAGGGAGGAAAGCTCTTTTCGCTGTTTATTGATGGGACTGTGAAGGAGAAGAAGGGTTAGTATGATAAGAAGTTAGGATAATATATTAAAGTATGTCAAAGTAACGGACTTAATGTCTGTCCTTTTTATTTGGCTTCTTTTAACTAAAATTATTTTACAACTCTTTTCCATTTGTAGGATCATTTTGCATCTATATTATTAGGTAACACTAACTAATGATTAGATGGGTAAACAAATTGCCATTCCGGATGAAATAATTACAAGTAAGATCTACCTGATTAGAGGTCTGAAAGTCATGCTTGATCAAGATCTGGCAAATCCTTATAATGTAGAGATCAAAAGGTTAAACGAGCAAGTCAGACACAACAAAAAAAGATTTCCAGCAGATTTTATGTTCCAGTTAAGTACTGATGAATTCAAACCTTTGAAGTCGCAATTTGCGACCTCAAGTTGGGGAGGACGCAGGACTCCTCCCTATGAAATCATTAATTTTACGAAACATAAATAAAATGACAGCAGAAAAAAGCAAGACCATCATGTTACCAGATGAAGTGGTAATGACAAAGATCTTTATCATTAGAGAACAAAAAGTAATGATAGATCGTGATTTAGCTGAACTTTATGGAGTTGAAACCAA
>CAYXQX010000379.1:0-4588 GCA_964467485.1 uncultured Porphyromonadaceae bacterium
TGGTTATATTAATACGATTATTACGAAGTTTTATCGAATAAATAAGAATAATGGAAGATAAAGAAAAGCGAGCAAGAAAATATTTGAATCCCTACCTGGGAGGTATATTGCTTGGTATAGTCTTAATAGCTGCTAATTATATCTCGGGCAGGGGACTAGGAGCCAGTGGAGCTGTCAAAAGTGTGGTTGTGACAGGTGTTAATACCATAGTACCTGAGCATGCAGAGAAAACGGCCTTCTATAAGGATTATAATGAGTCTCATCCAAAACCCATGAAGTCGTGGTTGGTATTTCAGGTGTTAGGCGTTCTTGTTGGGGCCTTTATTTCAGGATCAATAGCTGGAAGGCTAAAGTTCAAGGTAGAGCATAGTCCAAAAATCACGTCAAAAAGGAGGTTGATATTTGCGGTTCTGGGAGGGATATTTTTTGGTTTTGGTTCTCAGATGGGGAGAGGTTGCACCAGTGGATCAGCCCTAAGCGGCATGGGAGTTATTTCCCTTGGCGGCTTTATTACCATGGCTGCGATTTTTGGAACTGCCTTCGCGTTGGCATATTTTTTTAGAAAGAACTGGATTTAACAGGAGGAACAAGTTATGGGACCATTAGTTGTAAACGGAATAATATCAGCAGACACCAATTTGTTAATGGCTTTTTTGATCGGGATTGGATTTGGTTTCGTCCTGGAAGGAAGCGGATTTTCTTCAAGCCGAAAGCTAGCGGGTGTTTTTTATGGGTATGATACAGTTGTTTTGAAGGTTTTCTTTACCGCAGCAATAACAGCCATGGTAGGATTACTCTTTATGAGTCTTTTTGGGTGGATTGATCTTGATCTTGTATATATCAATCCAACATATCTCCCATCAGCAATTGCCGGAGGAGTAATTATGGGAGTAGGTTTTATTATGGGAGGTTTTTGTCCGGGTACTAGTTTCTGTGGATTGGCCATTGGTAAGATCGATGCAATGCTTTTTGTTGCCGGTCTTTTTGTAGGAGTATTAATTTTCACAGAAGGCTATCCATTGTGGGAAGAGTTTTATAAGTCGGGCTTCAAAGGAATTCCTAAACTGAGCGAATCGCTGGGGCTATCAGATGGTTTATTGGCATTTGGCGTAATTGTTGTTGCCTTAGGTATGTTTTATGTTGGGGAATGGACTGAGAAACGTTTTCCCCGTAAGGAATATTAATAATCAGAATTAAGAGACATGAATTCAAGAACTATTTTTTCACTTGTATTTATTGGGCTGGGGCTAATTATTGCTGCTATACCTCAAAATACCACACACCCGTACAAAATATCTGCTGAAGATTTGCTTATTGAGGCAAATAGCAGGACTCAATATTTCTCACCTGAAGAGCTTGCGGTTTTGCTCATTAATAAGGATCCATCTATCCAAATGATTGATGTTAGAGATCCGGAAGAATACGAGAAATATAGTTTGCCAAATGCGATTAATATTCCTTTATCGTCATTATTGACAGATGAATGGGTTGATTTTATTGATCAGGATGTTAAAATGAATATTTTCTACTCTAATGGATCTCTCAAGGCTAATGAAGCCTGGTTGATAACTCGTCAACTTGGATATGAGAATAATTATGTTCTTGAGGGAGGCTTAAACTATTGGGCAGAAGCGATTTTGAATCCTGAGGCACCTGCGTCAACCAGTCCGAATGAAGAATTTGCCAAGTATGATTTCAGAAAAGGAGCTAGTATGGCATTAGGTGGAGGAGCACTAACATCAAGCAGTAGCAGCTCAAGTGCCGCAAAGCCAAAAATCACACCCAGGGCCAAGAAAAAGAGAGCAGCAGGAGGTTGTTAGTTCCATACTCCCGGGATTTTGCTTGAGCATTCGGGGCAGCAGCCATTCTTCAGCTCGTTGGAGATCACGTTGAAGCCCTGTCGTTTGATGAGCATCTTGTTGCATTTGTGGCAATAAGTATTTTCGCCCTCAATTTCGGGTACGTTTCCTATGTAAACATATTCTATACCAGCCTCCAGTGCAATATCCCTGGCTTTCAGCAAGCTTTTGAGGGGAGTTGATTTTACCTTGTTGAGTTTGTAGGCAGGATGAAATCTGCTAAAATGCAGGGGTGTGTCCTTAAGGTTGTTGGATACCAGCCATTTGCACATTTTCTTGATAGTGTCCATATCATCAGTCCAACCAGGTATTATCAGATTAGTGATCTCCAGCCAAACATTTTTTTCCTTCAAGTAGTTGATGGTCTTTAGAACGGGATCCAATTTACCGCCGGTAAGCCGCTGGTACGTTTCATCATCAAATATCTTAAGATCGATATTGGCTGCATCAATGAAGGGCACCAGGTCCTTGAGTGGTTTTGGGTTGACATAGCCATTGGATATAAGGATATTCCGGATACCTGCTTTTTTTGCTAAAACTGCTGTATCATATGTGAACTCAAAGAAGGAAATGGGCTCTGTATAAGTGTAAGCGATAGCCGGATATCCATTTTCCACTGCCGTTTGAACAATATCCTCCGGCGAAGCATCGATGTTTTGTGTTTCTTCCGGGCTGACCTGAGAAATTTCTGAGTTCTGACAGTTGAGACAGGTGAAGTTACAGCCTGCTACTCCAAAAGACAGTACAGGCATGGTGGGGTAATAGTGCAATAAGGGTTTCTTTTCAACCGGATCGGCATGAATTGCGCATGGACTGCCATATCCCAGTGCATATAACTTCCCATCAATGACTCGTCTGTTTTTACAATCGCTGAGCTCACCTTCTTGCAGGGTACACTCATTTGGACAAATCAGGCACCTCAGTCCTTTGGGAGTTTCAATTACATACCTTGCTTCTATTCTCCTGTTTACATCATTCATGTTATTTTCCATTTGATAAAATGATTGGAATGCACTTAAGGGAGGAAGGTTCATGTATAATCCACCTGTACAAGCCAATCCATATTTTATAAACTCTCTCTTTTTCATATTCTGTTTTGTTCAGAAGCCTATTCTTTAAAAACCAATGCTTCATAAGTATAAATATCGGCATTTTTCCAGCCATTCCATCCTATACCTGCTTTATCCTGAGCACAATGTCCGAGAAAATCCTCAAGCTTCCATCTTGTTTCACTAGCAACCTGAGGGAGAAATGTTCCTGAACGACCGTCTTTCATGATATAAATGCCGTGTTTACCCAGAATTATTTCATCAATACTATCAATCTTTCTCATTGGTGTTAACACTGATATTTCTATACTGATTTCATCCAATTCTCTCTTCTGGACAGGCAGAAATCGCGTGTCTTCTGTAGCTGAAGCGATTGTCAATGATTGAATAAGGCTGTATAGAGGAGCATCAGGCTTAAATGATCCTATACAACCCCTCAGTTTACCGTTTTTCTTTAGGCTTACAAAGGCGCCTGTTTGGCTCAGCAGTTCTGGAGGAAGCTTACTGGTATTTATCCTGATTTTTTTCCTTCCGGGGATGTAGGTTTCAAGTGTCTCTCTTGATATTCTTAGTAATTCTTTTTTCCCTTTTGAGGATAAGCTAAACCCGCTGTTGTTATTATTTTTTATTAATGTGATAGCATGATAGCCTACTACCTCCGAACGTCCTCCTTTGATTTTTGCATCTCCTGAGTTTCTATACATAATATTCTTAAACTCAAGTTCATCACTATCTTCGGCGAGGTATAGAAGGCATAAGGCGGCAGGCCATGCACACATACTGGTGACCAATCCGGGGATTTTTTTCTCTGCATTATTCTTAATGATTGCAAGAAATTCCTCCGGGTTGCCGCTGCAAAGAGCTTCGGCTGTATTTTTATCTACCTCTTTTGCATCCTCATATCCTGGATAGTGAGAGAAATCGGTACTAATAATAAACAAATTGTTTTGCTTGAAATAAGGCTTTAAGGCATCCGCAATATCACTACAAATTTCGGGTGTATGCGTTGCCAAAACAATAGGAATAATTGGGATTGATTTATTGAAATGGTGCTGAATGAAGGGGAGTTGCACCTCAATAGAATGTTCTTTGGAATGGGCAGAATTGTTGAAAATAAAACAATCGTTTTTATCAATCAGGCTATTGGCAATTTCAGTATTAACAGGAACCTCACCCAGGGGAGTACTATAGTTGCCCTTATTATATATTGAAGCTTTTCCCAGACTAACATGGTGGCTGGATGCCAGTATAAAGATATTATCATAAGCAGCATTAGGGTCGATTTGCTTGTATCCTGCAGCAGCTACCTCTCCGGAATAGGAATACCCTGCATGAGGGACAATGAGCGCCCTGACTGTTTCACTTGTTTTCCCTCTTTCCGCTTCCTTGAAGAGTGAAGCCAATGTTTCGCTAAGGATTTTTGAATTTCCCGGATAAAACGATCCGGCAACAACGGCCTCCCTGGTTCTTTTTTGTCCGAATGATTTTTGCTGGCTACCTGAGAATATTAAGCCCATGATCAGAATTTTACAGATTAGTTTATATTCCCTCATGCCTAAAATTAGGAAAAAGATTTTGTTTTTGCCGGCTGTTATTGATTTAGCAGCGAGAAGGTGTGGCAAGCGGCAACGCCGGCGGTTTCGGTTCTGAGGCGACTGGGTCCCAGGCTGACTGGCTGGA
>CAYXQX010000380.1:0-4585 GCA_964467485.1 uncultured Porphyromonadaceae bacterium
TTCATCACAATTTTTGGAGTTAATATATCCATTTATAAAAAAGGAATGATTTTTCCGGTATCGGCATCAATACTTGACAATATTGTTGAATATAGAGAAATCATGGAAGCATACTCTCATCCTTTACTTGAATTTATAGAATGGGAAGCAACACCCGACCATAATGTTGAAGTCCTGAGCGACACAATAGATTATTATAGATATTTCGATGCTACCTCCATGGCAGAATACCTCTACGAATGTGTACAAGATACCATAAACAGGGTAATTCCTGAAGAGATTTCCTGGTTGCAAAACTTCGATGAATACAAACATGAAGTGGATAGTAAAATGGATTTATCTGATAGTCAAATCAGACTGTTGGTAAATTTCCTGGATCAGGGCAGCGGAATCCTTTCTAAAAGAGCAAGGAAGAAAGAGTTTCCAACTCTAAACGCAGAAGAAATTGACTATCTTCAAACCACCTATAAAGAAATCTTTTTAGCCAAATAAATGTCAAGCCAGCCCTAAGAGATAATGAATTTAACAAACCAATACAATTACATAAATTCCAATATTCGTCATGAAAATAAAATCCATCCTCATTTTACTCAGCCTTGTTTTGCTATTCTCTACATGTTCTGAGAAATCAAATGATTCTAAGTCTAATAATAATGAAAACGCCTTGTTTATTGATCTAACTGAATTACCAAAAGGTTTAGAAAATTTAACTAAGGATATTAAGGAAATAAAATTTATTCCTCTTGAAACATCTTCCGAATGTTATATATCAGTAATTAAAACAATAATAGAAAACGAAAACTATATATTTGTTAGAGATAATAGAGGTAAATCAATACTTCGATTTGATAAAAAGGGGAAATATATTTCAAAAATTGAGAAAATTGGAAAAGGCCCGGGAGAATACCTTAAAATAAATGGCTTTTCCTTAATCCCTAAAACTCAAGAGCTACTTATTCTAGATTTCAATTTCAATAAACTTCTACGCTTCAATTATGAAGGGGAATATATATCTAAAATTCCAATTAAAAATACACCATTTGGAATCGTAGCATTAAGCAAAGAAATAATTGCTTGCTATTTTGGAAGGATGAAATCATTTAATATGCATGATGATTTGAACCAATTATATTATTATGACTTTGAAGGAAACATGACAAGCTCCTATTTCCCACTTAATTCAACTTATTCCTTTGGAATGTATACACAAGGATTTGCTAATCCAAATCCATACGAGAGCAATTTACTTATTAACAGCTTTGATTATAATATTTATGAAATAAAAGATGATCTTTCCCCAAAAGTATTAGTTCAATTAGATTTTGGTAAATTCAATGTTGATACTAGCTACTACCTTGTTGATGATAGTCGGGAATATACAAAAAGGTATTTCGAAACTACTGACAAAATCAAAACCTTACATCAAGCAGTTGGTAATAAATCACATATAAGTGTTGGTATCCCAATACATATAAGTATCGGGACACCAATGGAGAATGATCGATTTGTATTGGTTATTAATAGGAATAATCACCAAAACAAGTTATTATTTCGTGATAGTTTGAGGAACTGTTTTGATTTTAATGGATTTTCCATACCCGAGCCCACCAGTTCTTATGACAATTATTTTATAGCTTATTATAGTTCTATCGATTTTATGGATAAGATTAATAAAATGACTGAAAAGGAGCTTGCCATTCTTCGCAAAAATATTTCAGGATTTGAAGAATGTGAGAAATTGAGTGCGGATGATAATCCAATCTTGGTATACTATTCTTTTAAATAGGTAATGTATAGTTGAATCAAAGTGAAAAATCAAAATTTCATTACGTTGATAAGGAAGGCTTGAGGAAGCTTTCAAACTTGACCCATACTATCAGGACACAAAGAAGGAACTTGATATAATTAAAACTAGTTTTAGTTCGTATAGTCTCCCAATCTACAGATCTCCTCTTCCCTCACATTTTACCAGTGCCATCCGGTCCCGGATCTCCGCTTCGCTACTTCCGGGATGACCTTCTCGTTGGCCACTAATCCACTAATCTACCAGTATACTAGTCTACAATCCTGTCAAACCATCTGAATTTCAATAATATTGTTGTTATTACAAAAGCTATTATACTGAATATCATCTCCCTCCATTCCCTGATTACCAGGAAAACCGGCATAAGGATCAGAGTCATCTGCCATAAAATGCCAATAACAACATTGACCATATCGAACCAGAAGTTCATATTAGGCTTAAAATCAGGATAATCCAATATTACTTTCTTTCTGATGGGTTTCCACCAACCCCAGGGGTTAACATTATGATAGAAGGATTTAAGTACGCTCTCCTCATCTGGTTTAGTGAGAAAGGTCCCTAGAAAGGAGCCGATTGTAGCAATACCCAAAATGATAGGGAAAGCCATAATAACAGATAGATCAGGAAGGATTCTTGGAACGGCCAGGGAAGCAGCCAGACCACCAATCATTCCCCAAAAGAAGCCATAGCCATTGAACCTCCACCAAACCCATTTCAGGAAATTAGCGGCGGCATAACCTCCAAAGAGTGCTGCGGTAATCCACTGCAGAATGGAATTAATATCCTTGACGAAAAATCCGACGGTAACCCCAATCACAACAACGACAAAAGATGAGATATAGCTTGCCCTGACAAGAATTTTGTTGGATGCATCTGGATTAATAAATCGTTTGTAAATATCATTGACAATATAAGCCGGACCAGCATTTACATTGGCAGCAAAAGTCGACATAAAAGCTGCTATGAGGCCTGCCAGGATAATACCAAGAACACCCACCGGGATGAAATTATTGAGGGCGAAGGGCAGAACTTTCTCAAAATCCAGCACTCCTTCATTGAGCAATTGCTCTGGCTGCAATTTAACCAGAGCCAGGATACTCAATCCCGCAATCATCAAATAACGCGGGAAAAATAAAGCCAGATTTACACTACCACTCATATATGCTGCCTCTTTTGGCGATCTGGCAGCCAGAATTCTCTGCATATCATAACCCGGAACGGGACCTGCCACTGAAACCAGTATACCCCTGAAAACCATCATCATAATAAAGATCCCAAAGAGCTCATACCCATCGGTAAGAATCTTTTCGTTAAGGGCCTCATTAATACCGGATGAAAAGCTTGTCCAATTAAGATCCAGCCTCCATCGGAAAAGTAACTCCGACCAACCATCAGGAACCACCGCGAGGATCTGTTCATGAGAAACCATATTAATAGCGATAACACCAATTATCAGACAAGCAACAGTCATAATTATGAATTGCAGAACTTCGGTAAGCACAACTGAATACATTCCCCCCTTGATCACATACAATGTGGTAACACCCATGATAATCAGGGCATACATACGCTCCGAAGATATCAACAGTGAGCCTATTTGAGTGCTCAGATCCCAGGGTAGAAATATTACTGCAAATTTACCGATCCCCTCAAAGGCATAAGCGATAAAGCCAATCACTGCAAACAGAGCAAAAATCACCACAGAAATATGCGATAATCTTGCCCCTTTCCCTTCTCCAAAGCGAGTTTTCAGCCACTCCGCACCTGTCATCACATTGGATCGTCGCATCCACACAGCCAGGAACATCATCAGGATAACCTGGTTCCATACCGGCCATAACCATGGTAGCCAAACACTTTTTACACCATAAATAAAAAAGATGGCAACCATCCACATAGTACCCGTAATATCAAACATCCCGGAGGCATTTGACATTCCGAGCATCCACCAGGGTAGAGTCTTTCCTCCCAAAAAATAAGAATCCAGATTTCTTGATGCACGTTTAGAAATCCAAAACCCCAGAAAGATAGTTAGAGTCAGGTAAGCGAAAATTATCGTAATGTCAATTGGATGAAGAGACATTGATTCGTGATTCGTGATTCGTTATTCGTTACTCGTTATTCGTTACTCGTTACTCGTTATTCGTTACTCGTTATTCGTTACTCGTTATTCGTTATTCGTTATTCGTTATTCGTTATTCGTTAGCTTACTTAAATGCTGATAAGAGGTCTCTCATTTGCTTTTCCCAATTCTCTGCTAAGGGATCAATCTGCAATAACTTGGCATCGAGGTCTTTACTAATTTGGCGAGCTTTATCCTGATTGAATTCTTTTTGTATAAATACTATCTTAAGATTTTCTGATTTTGCCTTGTCAATAAGCTCCTTCATGTAGGCAGCCGAAGGTTCTTTGCCTTCATATTCCATAGGTATCTGCTCCAGGCCATAATCACGGGCCAGATATGTTAAGGAAGGATGGAAAATTATAAACTTTTTGTTCTCCAACTTATCAGCAAGAGCTTGAAAATCACTGTCAAGCTCATTTATTCTGACTTTAAAGTTTTCCAGGTTTTGACGAATCAAATCCTGACAGGCAGGATCGAAGCGAATTATTGCTTTTGCGGTATTATCCGCCATTATCAAAGCTGATTTAGGTGACATCCAGATGTGTGGGTCAATTCCGGCATGTGAGTGATCATGACCATGGGCTGCGTGCTCTTCTTCACCCTGGATAAGACTACATCCAGCCGACAGATCAATGATCTTCATATCCTTATGATTC
>CAYXQX010000381.1:0-2064 GCA_964467485.1 uncultured Porphyromonadaceae bacterium
ATAACGAGTAACGAATAACGAGTAACGAATAACGAGTAACGAATAACGAGTAACGGTTTTACCGAATGAACACTTTCTCGTTCCAGGTCTCATCTTGAGTTGAAATCCTCAGGAAGTATAATCCTGATGGCAGGTTGGAGACATCCTTTTCGATTAATGCATCATGCCCAAAATGGGGGATTATCTCAGATATTAGTTCAGATCCTGTCACAGAAAACATCTTAAAGCTCACTTCCCCTTCTTTAATAGAATGCAGATTAATCCAAATTGTTCCATCGCTTGGATTGGGATAAACAGACAATTCCGGAACCAGAGCTATCTCATCTTTTCCCACAATATTTATATTGACCCAATTTTCTGTGGTGTCGTTGCCACAAACAAATCCAATTGCAATCATCTTCACCAGATAGTTACCAGAAAGGCTATAAACGTGAGAAGGATTTTTTTGGCTTACTCCAACACCATCGCCAAAATCCCATATATATGCATCTGCATCAATGCTGGTATTCTGAAAAGATACCGTTTTAAAATTGATTCTCTTACTAAATCTTGCTCTGGGGGAGCGAAAAACCTCCAGGAAATCAGTTTCTTCTATTTCATCTAAACCATTGATTTCTAATTTTACGCTTTTGGGGCCGGAAGATGCGTAGCTAACAGTATATGGACCAACAGAATCGGCATATCTTGGGCTTGCTCCGGGCCCAAAATCCCAGTAATAACTTCCTTTTGTTCCTGTTGACCTGTCTGTGAAAATTACATCCTGACCGATACAAGTTTCTTTTTCTGAAACACTGAACTTTGGATTTCCGGGGTTAGTAACTACCTCGATTTTAATATTGTCAATACCTGCACCATAACCAACTCCGGCATTATCCGTATAGTAAAATCCCAGTTGTACTCTTTCATGAAGAGCCTCCTGTGGGAGATAACACTTATAATTTGTCCAATTGGTATAGGATCGGGTTGTTTCAAGTTCGTGAAAAGTTACCCATTCACAGTCGTCGAATACACGATACATAAGATACATATGGTCAATATCTTGCCACTGTTTTAAAACATAGTCAAATGATAATTTAACAAGTGTATTATTGTTTAGATCAATCTGATTGGAAACAAGAGTGTCAGACACCAGTTTATTATTGCCGGCTATTCCAGAATTAATCCCAATGAAGTGAGAATCTTCCTGAGTTCCCATATTAAGCTCACTGGCTGATCCCCAGTTAAAACCACGGGCATCAGATCTCACACGCCAACCTGGAAATCCATCTTCAAAATTCTCTTCGTAGGGAAGAACTATGCCTATAGGATTTGGGCAGAAAAGGTCAGGAGTATGCTCTGATTCATAATCTATAGAATCAATAGTGTAAAAAGCGGAAACTGAATAGACATAGCTTTGATCTTTTTGTACACCTTCATCAACAAATATCGTTTTGTCGGATTGCCCAACCTCAACATTATTTCGGTAAATTTTAAAATACTCAAATCCTTTATGAGGCAGTCCATACCATGCAAGGTTTACTTTTTCGTTACCCGCCAGGATTCGTAAACTGGAAGGTCTGTCAACCATCATTGTGTCGCCGGGAAAAATTCCTGCCACACAACTTTGGCCTTCAGAGAAGTTGCTGCTTCCGGGAGTGAGAGAGGTCACCAGGAAGTATCCATTCTGTGATCCGCTCCATCCCCAGTTGACATGGAAATGATTACCTGTAAAACCATCAAAATTAAAAGCATGACCGCCTGTTCCGTGACCTGACATAATTAAAGGTCTACCATTTAGCAGTTCATTTTTAAGCATGTTGATCCAGTACTCTATTCGTCCGAAGGTAGAAACACCAGTACTTATGATCCTCTTATCGTTATAAAAGAAATTGTCTCTTAACACATCCCGGGTGTTTTCGGTGTTCGCACCCGACCCACCCGGAGCGTAATTCATATGCAGTGCAATTCCGGCATAGTACATCAGCCGGGCTATCCTTTCATTTGGCTGGTTCAAGGGCATATCATCCCAGACAAGATTGACTGTATCAAAATTTACAGCAAAATCGCCGTAGGTTTGATGGGTAT
>CAYXQX010000381.1:2074-4585 GCA_964467485.1 uncultured Porphyromonadaceae bacterium
CATTACTTGTACCATTGCAACGGCAACGCACCCTGTTGGCGTACCGTCGGGAGTGAACTGTCTATAGCCTCCTCCCTGGCCCCAGGTAACCTCCATCATAGGAAGAACCTCATTTTCTAAAATAATACTCTTGAATGATCCTTTTAAGGCATGGCTCCAATCGGGATGTTGAGCAGTTGATTTAAGATTTTCTTTACGCGTAAGCGATATTTCTGAGCTGTATTGCTCAATGAAATCATTATAAGCATCAGGTATTGAGACCGGTATTGGGCTCGGTTTCAGATTGTAAGCTAGTATCGGTGCGTTTCGGTAATCAGCAGAAACCCAGATAAACTGTCCTGCATCCAAGGTGAACTTGTAAATGCTTGTCTCACCTTCAACCTTTATATTCTCAGTCTGGATTATATTGATTTCAGCTGATCTGTCTTTTTTAATGTGCTTATACCAGTTAAGAGCAGCAATTTCAGCTTTGTTAATACTAACTTCCTGTGCTGACAGCTGTCCCGTTATGAGAAGGAATACCGAAAACAGGCATAATAATCTGATTGTAAAATTCTTCATCCGTAAAAGTGCCTTATGCAATCGTGAAACTAAGCAAAATTACAAATTTATCTCCAATCAATCATAAATGCCTAAGTCGGCAGTCTTCAGTCGGCAGTCTTCAGTCTTCAGCCTTCAGTCTTGCGTCTTATTATACGCCAGCTCCAGATATTTCCGGTATTTGATATTGTAATACCTAACTCTATCCTTATTAGGAGTATAAGTGGTGTCATAGCCCTGGCCCATTGCATCCATAGCGTCTTCTACTTTGTCATAAACACCACCGACTGTTGCGGCGAACATGGCAGCTCCGTGGGCACATGATTGATCAGTTGTGGCTACTTTGATCTCAACATTCATAACATCAGCCAGGGTCTGCATTACGAATGGTGACTTTTTTGCTACTCCGCCAATGGCAATTACTTCCTTTACATTCACTCCTTCGTCTTCAAATCTTTCCGCAATAGCTCTACTCCCAAAGGCAGTTGCTTCAACCAAAGCTTTAAAGAGCATTGGGGCAGTTGTTCCCAGGTTTAATCCTGATATGCTTGCTTTAACTGTTTGATCTGCATCAGGAGTCCTGCGACCATTGAACCAATCAGTAGCAAGTGGAATTGTATCATCATCGGGAAGCTTTTCGGCCTGTTTTGTTAGTTGAGGTATAATATAGCTCAACATTTTTTCATCAGGATTTTCACCTAGCATCCAAGCCAGGAAATCTCTAAACCAAGCATATACATCACCGAAGGCTGACTGTCCCGCTTCGAGG
This sequence comes from uncultured Porphyromonadaceae bacterium, assembly GCA_964467485.1. Classification (GTDB taxonomy): domain Bacteria; phylum Bacteroidota; class Bacteroidia; order Bacteroidales; family UBA12481; genus JAUVKA01. The sequence continues at coordinate 3,384 of CAYXQX010000381.1, forward strand.
CCCATCATCCCGGGGACTACAGAGCCATCCACTTGTCCACAAATTCCTCTTACCAGCTTACCTTGCATTTCCTCAAGAGGAGTAATAATAATATCGCATGTTGATGTTCCCATTATCCGTACAAGAGAGTAAGGCTTAATTCCTCCTCCTACAGCACCAATATGGGCGTCGAAAGCTCCGGTACCCATTGCTATTCCCGGCTTTAAACCAAGTATTTCAGCCCACTCCTGAGTTAAACCACCAACTTTCTGGTCGGCAGTATAGGTTTGGGTGAATAGTCTTTGTCTGTAAGATTTTAACAGAAGATCCAAGGTAGTCAGAAATTCTTCCGAAGGTAGACCATCAAAATCTTCGTGCCACATAGCTTTATGTCCAGCTGCACATCTGCTCCTAATCACTTCCTCCGGCTTAGTGCTACCTGTTAGAATTGCAGGCATCCAGTCGCAATGCTCAATCCATGAGTATGAGGCTTCTCTTACTTCTTTGTCCTCTCTTAAAACATGTAAAACCTTAGCCCAAACCCATTCTGAGGAATAGATACCTCCCTCGTATTTGGTGTAGTCTACTTCCCATTTATGTGCTAGTTCATTTATCTCATCCGCCTCTTTGATTGCAGTATGATCCTTCCAAAGAATGAACATTGCATTTGGGTTATCCTTGAATTCAGGCTTCAGTGAAAGTGGTGTGCCTTCTTCATCAACCAAAACAGGAGTGCTACCGGTTGTGTCAAATGAAATACCAACAACAGAATCAGCCGTTCCATCAGGAGCATCAGCCAATGATTCCTTTACAACCTTAATCATTGCATCCAGATAGTCTTGAGGATGCTGACGGTATTGATTCTTAGAGGGATCACAGAATTTTCCCTCTTTCCATCGAGGATAAAAATGAGCTGAAGATGATATTTCGTTACCATTCAAAGCATTGACTACTACAGCCCTTACGCTGTCTGTGCCAAAATCTAGTCCGATTACATGAGGTGTTGACATGAGAATCTATTTAGGTTAAACCGTAAAGGTAGAAATGAAATGTGAAGTTTACACTTAATGATGGTTAATTGAGTTATGAGTTATTCGTTATTTGTTTTGCTTTACGATTCTTATATACTCACTGCTTTTAGGGCCTTGTAATGCGATGATATATACTCCGTTTGCTAAATGAGCTATATCTATTTTCCTATTTGCTTGGAGTTCTATTTTTCC
>CAYXQX010000382.1:0-4584 GCA_964467485.1 uncultured Porphyromonadaceae bacterium
AAGTGGTAACGAAAAGTAATTTCGCCTTGCTTAATTCTTTTATCCTGATGACAATAGAATCAAGATTGGCTTTATATCCATCAGGAGAGAAAGTAACCGTCCCATTAATTTTATCGCGTTTACCTTGTACATCAGAATCTTCATGCCTATATGCCAGATCCCATAAGCCCCAATTAAATTGGATGATATCCCATTTCTCTGATCCTATCCATTCATCAATTTTCATAAGGCCTGTACCGGTATGCTCAGCATTACCTTTGTTATGTAAAACTACTGCTTTACCAGTTAGCTCTTCCTTAACATAGGGTGTGTAACCAAGAGAAATTGAGTCGCCAATAATAAGTATTCGCGGAGGTGTTTTGTCACAAGCAACTATCAATATCAGAGAAAGAAACAGAACTAATTTGCTAAGATATTTCATAATTTGATTTTTACATACGAGCTAGTCCAAGACACAGAATGTGCAAGCTAATAGTGATGAAGAGATAGAGATTTCTAGAAGTTTGGGGCTTCATCCTGAAAAAATGATACCTGATAGAATTAAATTCACAACTAGTAACGCAATCCCCACATAGTGTGCATGAAAGCCCGGGCTTGCCATTTTTTATATCCTTGATATTTAAAGCATCATAATGGCAACTGGGAATACATTTCATGCAACTGGTGCATGAGGATTCGATGCTTATTCTAAAAGGTGAAACGAAACGTGCAAAATTTACTATGGTTCCAATTGGGCAAAATGCCACACAATGGATCATTTTTTTTCTTTTTCTTGAAATGAAGACCATAATGCCAACACCGAATAGGGCCAATGCTAAAGCAGGACCAAGAGTTTGCCAGGCACTTAAGCCTGCGAGCCTGAAAATAATGGCACCAAGCATAGTGAGAAATAAGAAGCTCCCTTTCCAAATCCATTTATTCCTGATGGGCTCTCTTTCATCCTTCTTAAGTCTCAGGTTCTTAGTTCTACGTTTTGCAGCCAGACTATCCCATGCTCCAAGATAGCAATAGTGGCTGCACCAGGCAGGACCACTCAACACAATACTACTTAAAAGCATGATAGGCATTATAGTCATTTGACCACGGTATGCCGGACCGGCAATAATCATAAAAGGAGCCGGGAGATGTAAATGTCCCGACATAAGAAACCTCTCATCAGCTATTAGGCCCAGTCCAAATTGGATGAAAAAAAGGATAGAAAAAAGCAGCCAGCTTCTTTTTCTCCAGACAGCAGACTGCGAAGGATCCTGCATTTTATTTGCCAGGAATGCACCGTAAAATGCAAGTATTGTAATCTGAAACCACCCTGCCCCATCAATAAACCTGTCGAGCATAAGCATGGGAGTATTCATCATTATCTTCATCATTCCCAGGATGAAAAATACGAAGATGAAAACTGCTAAGGGTATTCTATATTTAGTTTGTACCAGCATGAATGATAAAAGTAGCTAGATTTCTTAGGAAAATTTGTCACTTCAGTTACAAAAACATAAAATTTGGTAGTTAGGGAAATGCTATTCTATTAACTCACTGATTTTATTCTTCAAACCGTTAAACTCATCCATATTAAAAAGGCGGGTTAAATAAATAATTCTACCTGTCTTATCAATCAGGATATTTCTAGTCACACCTGCCTTTTTCAAAGCAAATTTTTGAAATATTGTTCCATCTTCATCCAGAGCCAGTGGGTAAGTAATATTCATTTTTTTTGCAAAAGCCATAGTTACCTCAGGTGTTTCTCCTCTGTCGATGCCATATAATACAAGACCTTTGCTCTTATATACCTGCCATATATCTTTCTCGATATGTGGCATTTCTTTGCGACAGACGCTGCACCAGCTGGCTGTGAATTGCAGCATCACTACTTTTCCACGCAATTCATTAATACTTGTTTTGCTGCCATTGGGCAATTCTATTAAAAAATCAGGACACATTTCTCCTACCTTAACAATATAACCTCTGTCATTAACCTGACTTTGAGCCATAAGCATAATAGGTACAACTGCTAAAAACAATAGTTCAAGTTTTTTCATATATGAACATATTAATGGTGCCGGAATATACAAATATACCCAGCTACCTATTTTCCAGCTTTACAGTTTTAAATGTTATTGTTTCATAGGCTGACTTTTCACCAGCTTCAAAAAGGCAAGCTAAAACTCTCTTTTTTATTATTGTAATATCTGAATATGCAGAAGGGCCATTATGAAGCTGAATGGAATCGGTCCAGGTTGCTGCCTGATCGTGACTAATTTTGAGAGTCATATTTTCCCTGGATGTTGAATGCGAGGGGTTAATAAAAAAGTACTCGCTTTCTCCATTGACTTTCCAGTTGCTTTTTAAGATACTGCCCTGACAGATTGGTTCGGGAAGCTGATCATCGGCATACACATCGCCCCAGTTTTCTCCTCCATCCACTGAAAGACTAATCTTTCTGGTTCTTTTTGATCTGTCGTAGTTTCTCATATTAAGCATAAGCGTTCCATCATCCAGTTCAGCTACTGTGCACTCATTAACCTGATGTTGAGGTGTGCTTCCCCCTAATGACCAAGTATCACCATGATCATCAGAATAGATTATATGGCTGTAATAATGCTTTGTGTCCGCTTCAATATGGTCACATGGAATGACTAACCTACCTTTATATTGACCTTCTTCAAGTTGTATACCATGAACAGGACCAGTTGCATACCATGTCCAGGTTTTCAATTTAGTTGTTTCTGTAATTTCCCTGGCCCCCGACCATGTTTTTCCATCATCCTCAGAAGATAGGACAAAAACCCTCCTGGTATCCTCACTACTTTGGTTGATGATTCGGGATTCATGGTCAGATTCAAGATTCCAGGTTGATAAAAGCCATATCGTTCCAGTCTTTACATCTACAACAGGGGCAGGGTTGCCACAGACGTTTTCACCGCCATCCCAAATTACTTCCAGAGGCCCCCAGGTAAGTCCATTATCTGCTGACCGCTTAATTACAAGATCAATATCACCAGTATCGGAACACCCATTTTTTCTTCCTTCTGCAAAAGCCAATAATGTTCCTTTATTGCTTGTCACAATTGCCGGAATTCTATAACAGGCATATCCCTCTTTACCTTGTTGGAATATTACCTGTTCTATTTCAGGTATTTCATCACAGGCAGAAAATAATATCAGGAAAAAAAAGGGCAATAATCTTTTCATAGTTTTTTGTTTTTGTGCTGTAAATATAAAAAAAGGGCCGGGGTAAAACCCGGCCCTACTCGTTTATTTGAATAAATTGATAGTTAACAGAATTGTCTATTTCACAATCATTTGTTTTGTTTCGCGGAAATCATTGGAACGCAGGGTATAATAATAGGTACCTGATTCCAGATTTTCTGCCGACAAAATATGTTCGTGTTTACCTGCTGGCATTTTACCAAGATCATTTTCCAGAATTTTTCGTCCGGTAATATCAAAAACAACAATTTCAACCGAGCCGTCATTAGCTAGATTATAGCTAATGCTTGTTGTTCCACTAAATGGATTTGGAAAATTCTGCTCAAGACTTGAATTTGAAAGTTGAGCGACATCAACATTGTCAATCAGATTCGAATCATCATTCAAGTGCATACGAGTCATAATCAAATCACTACCAGAAGAATACCATGTATCAGAATTTGAAAAATAAAAATAGCTTTTCCCACTAGGATAATAGTTATCTCGGTCTGAGCCAATATGATATCTTCGTGAATCAAACGCTTCTTCATACTCCATATTATTCCAAAGCTCAATCGCAGCTATATATGTTTCCCCTGCAAGTAAAAATTCTCCTTCACCATCTTTTTCAAGTGGTAGAGTTACCCAATGCTCTTCAAGGTAGGTAGAATCCATATCTACCATTTCGCTGCTTAAAAGCTCATAAAACTCACCTGTTTCTTCATCAATACCAAACAATATCATTCTGAAGCTAACCATGATATCTGCACTGCTAATATATGCAGCTAGTGAGTTTATCTCCATATCCTGAACCATAGTATACTCTGTTCCCATAACATCACCTTCATGCTGATAACTATACCAACCCCATGTGGAGAAAGTCACTTCATTATCTTCATCACATCTGGAGAATAGACTGTCTGTTACTATAAAAGGAATGGATGAATAATTGTCAAAAGGTCGTTCGTCTTCACTTTCCGACACCAGGGAAAAATCAAATTGGTAATGTCCATACTCAGATGGAGTGAATTGCTCTTCAAACTTTAGGGTGTCGACAGTCAATGGGTACGAAATTATTGAATTTGAATTCTCATTCCAAATAATCTCATTGTTCTTAGTCACAGTGGCATTAAAGTGTGTTCCCCACTGTTCCATATTACCAAAATTGTTAACTATTCCATGAAGAGAGTAGCTTGAAATCTGGCTTTGTGGCACAGCATAAAAAAATCCTTCAGGGTCATCAAGACCATTGTCATAATCAACCTCAGAATAAAGCATTTGCAGGTCATAATCCCAACCCTCCATGAACACAATATCGTCAATCATCCAATGGTAAATCCTTGCATCTCTCCAAGTGATTTTGAATTGTACTTCAGACATATCAGCAGCGACATCTGTGAT
>CAYXQX010000383.1:0-4581 GCA_964467485.1 uncultured Porphyromonadaceae bacterium
ATAATTATATGTATTTATTCCGCCGACAACAAGATAGGGGGAATTCTTTGGCTCTGCATTTACCGTAGGTGATGGAATTTGCCTGATTAAATTGAAGTCCCGATCCATAACAAAAAGGTTATGAAGCTTACCATCATCATCAGGTTTAACTCTACTAAGAGGTATCAGCAAACAGAAATAATCTGGCTTAACAAAAGCAATATTTTGTGCCCTAATATCCAGAACCTTTTCCCTGGCAAATTCCCCTGTAAGACTGAATTGTAATACCTTTCTCTGGTAACTGTCAAGAATAATAATAGCTTCATTATCAGGATCAAAGGTAAAATCACTGATGCTTACATATTCACCGGGCCCTTTCCCTTCATTTTCTATAATAGCTTTAAATTTACCATCAAGATCAAATATTAATAGCCTGGTATATTTCATGTTGTTATAATCCAGAACGAGTAGGTTTTCATCGGTTTTAATTAGCCTAAAAACGCCTGTGATATAAGAGTCCTTGGTGGTTTCCAGAGGGATGTACTTTATCTCAGAGGCAATAGCACTAAGAATCACCTTCTCTGCTTTTTGCTCCTTTCCAGAAAGATCTATGTTGTAAACCTTATTTTGCTGAGCCTCCAGATGTCCTGAAGTCAGGAGTATTAATAATGTTACTATAGATATTTTTGTCATACCTGTCATGGTTTGTTATGATTATTTAGGTTCTCTGACTTTGAATAGGAAAATATATGGATTATCATTTTCATCAACATCATACTCCTTGAATTTGCCACTCGATTTTTGAAATTCCAACATTTGTTCAGGTTCAAGTAATCCATAGAATGAGCCATCATCGGTTACACCCCAAAGGAGCAAATCTGAGGGTAATAAATTGGAGTCAATTAAATCATTCAAACAATAAATTTCCCCATTTTTCAGTGACCGGAAAAATGTATAAGCTTTTCCGTCAATCACTGTCAGAATAACTAAGAACTCTTTTGATTTGTATATTCCTCCAACAGCAGCTCTTTTACCTGAAGAGATAAAATCCCTGTAATCATCATCCGACATTGTCTTCAGTTCGTTTGTAGAGAAGCTGAGATTACCAAAATCAAGAGTATAACGAACAAGACTTTCTCCATTAAGCAATTGATAAATATTGTAGTTGTATGGTGCAACAAAATAAACTTCTTTATTTCTAATACTTACAGGGGTGTGCAAGTGAATTCTTTGATCTCCATGCACCAAAATCTCTAGGTGCTTAGCTTTTGTAAACCCCTCAGTATATAATGTATAGCTATAGCAATCTTCTTCGCTTGGATTATGGTCTCTCACTTTTGGAATGTGATGGTAAACCAGGAATGTATCCTTGGCTATATGGTAGAAGTCGTAATTGAAAATATAATCATGCTTTATTTTACTTTTAAAATTAAGATCTAAATCATAGACAAAACTCGGGTTTTGGGCCTGGTCGTGCAAGACAATTGTTGAATTCTCCTGGTTTATTGCAAATGCAAATGGTTCAATAACTTCGCCAGGGCCTTTGCCTATTTTAGTTTTATTGATCAGCTTTCCCTTAGTATCGAAGGCAAATAGAGTTGGTTTTTTAAACCTATTTTTGTTAAGAATGTAGAATCGATTATTAAAAAACCTTGATCTTCCAACATCTCCAATAAGACTTTTCTTATTGGTTTCCAAAGGGATAGTATGCAAGTCGCTAAGGTTGAGTTGCTTTCGGGTGTTATCCTTTATATCAATCCTTATTATTTCCGGTTCCTGGTCTGGTTTGGATTCATTGTTACATGAAAAAACAAGAAATAAAAAAAGGCAGTTAATTATTAATGTAATATGTTTCATTTGTGTTTAGTTCCCTCGTAATTGATTGAATATTTTTTCTTCAGCTTTTTATTCAGCTCCCAATCAGGATACATTTCTAAAAAACGTTCACAAATTGATGCAAATTGCTCAATTTCATTCGTATGCAAAAACTGATTTGCCAAATAATAATAAGCCGAGGAGTTTGGTAGTTCTTCAACAACTAATTCCAGTTTGCTCATGTCGAAAGGATGGTAAGGTTTATACTCCCCATCAGATAAGCTTTTCATGAAATTCAGATAGAACTCCAGGTACTCAATATACTCTTCATTGATCATCATAGCATCGGTCAAAATGGTGTGATCAAAGGCAATAAGCTCAGCTATCTCCTCCGGCACTTCACCTGACACGATCATTTCTTTTAAATAGTCTTCCTTATCGTTTCTCAGGTATTTCAGGAACTCTTTCTTTGCGCCAAACTCTATTTCAGCAAAGAGATATTCGTAAAACACGGGATTAAGTTCTTCCCGCTTTTTCTCCAAATCAGAAAGCAATTTCTTTTTAGAGTTTTGGAGATTTATGAATGCAAAATTTATATTTCCAGATGAGGCTCTTGATAAAGCCATATCACATTTATTATCAAAATTAAAGGATGTTTGATAGTACTCATGCATACCTCTGCTGGCATTATTGAAAGATATCTCCGTTTGTCCAATCTGTAATAACTTGTCATCTCCTACCGTCGTAGCTCCCAGATCTTTCATCCGTTTATACATTTGAGGAGAAACTTTTTCCGGCCATGACGAATATGTAAGCTCAATATCCAGCCCTTTGCCTGGCTCAATAAGAAAGGTTGACACCCCGTAAGTATAGACTTTTATGCAATGTCCCCAGTAGTGCTGATCCGTTAAGTTGTTGAATAATAGGTTTTCCAGCTCTTGATCTACAACTTTCTTCAAAGGACTGATGAAAACCGTAAATGCTTTATCCTTTTTGTCCAATACAAAGCGAAATGAACTGTCTTTTTTGAAAACATGTTCTTGTAGAGTATATGAATAAGGAGAATGAAATGGTAATTCACAAAAATAGACTGTATCGGTTGGCCAATCGTGAACTATGCCCTTTATTATGGTTTCCTGACTTTTACTTGGGGAGCTACATGTCAGGGCAGAAATGGATAATATTACAATAAGCTTATTCATTGTTTTAGGATTAGGTTATTAATTAGCCACTTCACTTTCAATACGATTTATGAGGTGAATCATTACAGATTATTTAGGCGAATCTCCATTATCACAATAAATCTCTCACCAGTTTCGGCTATCGACAGAGTATGTTTTTCAGGATAAATAAATTCCAGTCTTTTCCTGATGTTCTCGATTCCGATATCAAAGCCCTTTTCCTTATAAAAGGCTTCGAAATTCTTATCTACTGAATTCTCTAAAACAAATTGGAACTGATCATTTACAAAGGAGACTTTGAGTTTTAGCTCTGAAATAGAATTAGGATTTATGCCATGCTTAAAGGCATTCTCAACAAAGGGGATCATCAGCATTGGAGCAATCATTTTACTCTCCTCTTCCTCATTCATATCAATATTCACTGAGATATCATGATCTACGGAACTTCTTATCAACTGAAGCTTTATGTAATCTTCTATATAACCGATCTCCTTTTTTATCGGGATTTCTTCCTTCTCCATGTCATCAATAAGGTAGCGCATCAGATTGGCTAGTTTGGCAATACTTTCAGCTGTTTTCTCATTTCCTTCCTTTAGAGCAAAGGCATAAACTGTGTTTAGAGAATTGAACAAAAAATGAGGATTAACCTGGGCTTTTAGCTGATTAAATTCGGCTTCTTTTTGATGGTACAAGGAAAATCCAAGCTCGTTTCTATCCTTGAATAGTTTCCTTGCATATGCATAAATAATCCCGGGTAGAGCAAAGATTAAAAGATCGAAAGACGGAAATTCAAGGGTTTTAAGAAATGAAATTGTTATTCCTCTTGAATGCAGCCCTGCATAGGTGAAAATTCCACTCATTATAGTTACTGCTATAGCAAAACCTATGATCGTCAGGATAGAATAAACAAAAAACCATAAATACTTCTTGTTCTGTAAGTTCCTGATGATCAAAATGTGAGCAGTTACATAGAAGATCAGTAGACCAATGATTGCTTCAAACAATGTGAGCAGGCCGGAGACTGATGACATATTTGCAGCGACCGCAATCAGTAGTACCGCTACTGCCAGAATATGAAAAACAGCTTCGAGGCTAATTATTTTCTGCTCCAACAAATACTGCCAGCCATTCTTTTGCTTTCGTGCTATTCCAGCGTAATAGTATGTAAAAGCAAATGGTATCATCACGCATGATGTAATAGTAAACACGGGTAGCACCAAACTGTACAAATCATCCCGACTATATGAGTCGTAGCTTCCTTTCATTGTAAAATAGATTAGCAAATAGAAGCCGGTAAGAAGGATCAAAGTTGAGATGGTATATAACACGTATTTTCTATGTGCAGCAAACCAACGAACTGATATCCTATTATGTAGAACCATGAAAACGATTATCGATATGAGATAGAGGAAGGGAAATACTTCATCCACTCCACTGTCAGCAATAATAAATAATGAAAAAATCAGGAAGATCAGACCCAGAATTGCTCTTATGAAGGAGAAATTACCTGACCTGACAATCCTTCTTTTTCTACTTATAAAATTTTTAATCAGGATAAATAGTATTCCCAAAATGAATATGCCTATCAGAAAGAAGGATACATTTG
>CAYXQX010000384.1:0-4579 GCA_964467485.1 uncultured Porphyromonadaceae bacterium
ATGAGGAAAAGGAACCCCTAGCCGTACAAGATTATAGAATGATTGCATCGAATATTGAGCTTCACACAGAGCAATATCTCCATGCATACTGCCTCCATCAAACAGATCCTGTGCCATTTTTACCGGTGAATCGACAGTCTGACTATCAAGGGACATCTTATAATATGTTTGCTTATCCGATCCTGCATTGTTAGATGTCCCGGCTCCCAACTTCTCGGTTGCAATAACAATATCTTTAACCCCCGACTCATAAAGCTGTAAGGCAGCATTCAGTCCGGCTGCACCCGTTCCAATAACCAAGGTATTAACCGAATATACCGGATAATCAATATCACCTATTCTGATTTTATCCTTTTTCATTTATTAATCTTGTATAGCTCCTTATCTCTTATAGCACATCCTGATGGCACATTATTGCGCATAAATTGTGTGCATTGAGAACATGTAACGCAAACTTTTTTAGGATTCAAAAAACCATTATTAATAAGATCTTTTGTAGCATCAGGATAAGCAAAAGCACTCCTTCCAACCCCGATAAATGAAGCCTTCCCGCTTTTCAATACCCCTGCCCCTACATAAGGATAAAATTGCCTTAGCCATGAATAACCCGCACCAACAATGGGCAGATGTGGAAATTCCTGCTGTATCTCACCCGCCAGATTAATCAACCGGGATACACCTTCCAAAGGGTGCTCCGGAGGAATAGCCGAGCCCTTCAATCCTTTATCATAAGGACGATTAATATAAGGATTATAATAGGGAATACCGGCCGTGATATTCCATAATGGCACATTCTTTTCTAACTCCCTGATTAATAATTTTGGCTCAGATAAATCAGTCTCCATAGATCCATCAGTTTTCATTCCAAATCCATAGGGATAAGGTATTAAATCTGAGGCATTAAGACGAATACTCTTACATATCTTACCAGGAAAAGCAACAAGCTGCTTCATCAGTGATAAACGATTATCAAATGATCCCCCAAATCGACTGTCATCCCTTTCATACGACATCATGATCTCATGAAGAAGATAGCCATGTGAAACCTTTAGATCAACAGCATCAAAACCCGCCTCTTCAGCCAGGAGCATTGCCTCAAAATATTTATCCCTGATACCCTCAATCTCATCATCAGTGATCAAGGTAGAACAGGTATTATTTGGGTCCAGATATTTGTGCCTGGTAAAACACCTTCCGGTGGGTTTACCTTCCGGCTTACTGTACCTCCCCGAATGGGTTAATTGCAAAACCAAATAGGGTATATTAGAGTCTCCTGATGCCTTGCTGGCGGCACCTCTGATTTCATCCACCAATCTTTTAAATCCATCCAGTGTTTTCCTGGTCAGCATCAGCTGATGAGGATTAGAACGACCATCCGGCATCACACAGGTAGCCTCGAACCAAATCATGCCACTGCCTCCTTTGGCATACCTGTCATACCTTCTGAAAGTCAATTCACCTGGAGCACCATTAGTCTCACTGTCAAACCCTTCCATGGGCTGGACGATCAAGCGGTTTGGTACCGTTTTATCACCTATGTTGATTGGTTCAAAAAGTACATCAATATCTTCGCTTATCGGAATGTCAAGATTTAAATGATCCGACATCTTCCTCAAATCAGACAAGCTCTTAATATTAAATCTTTGATGATCAGCCATGGACAATTTTTTTCAAACCCTCAATACCTTCTACAATTCTCTTCTCACAATAAAGCGGCCAATCCTCTCTGGGCATTGGCTCCCAAACACCCTCTTCCAAAAGCTTTTCAGATTTTTTCGCCAGTTCTATTAAAATAACTAATTCACTCGAAGTCAAATCAGGAAATTCCTGCAAAAAACGAGGATTATATATGGGCAGTTCAAAATCTCCTCCATGATCCTCTATAGAAAGATTTATCGACCTGTCTGGGCCTTTCAACTTACCGGCGATTGAACCGAGATCAATAATACCGGCACCAATAGGAGAAGTATATGTTTTTAAACCATGGTCTGTCGTCAGGATGCAACCATCTTTTATATGTGTTGAAACAATCCATGGCAGCACCCTTTCTGTGGCACTCAATGGATCTTCGAGCATTGTTAGGAGGTTCATTGTATCCAAACAAATACCCAGACAGTCGCCCGGCTCTACCCCACACCATTCAAAAACTTTGAGAAGCTCAAATGTGGTGAACTCAAAATGAGTTTCAATAGCCAAAACAACCTGATGATCTCTCAGCATTTGGAGCTGAAGACTCAGCTCATCAGCCATCTCCTCCATCAGTTGCTTGGTTGAAAGGCTCTTGGGATTCCACCTCATCAAACCACCGGAGCATGATCTTATAATATCTGCACCTAATGCATTGGCTTCCTCAGCCGACCGTTTATTGTTAAAAAAAGTATCCTTCTTTTCCCAGCTTGTCATGTCCCTGGGAATATGCTGACCGCCTCCCCACTCGAGGTACAGGTCATAATCCCCTGCAAATCCGGCCATTCTTTTTAAATACTCAGAGGAGCACTTCGCCCTCATCTCTTCATTAAGTCCGGAGAAAGCTACTCCCTCAGCTTTGTTATCAAGAGCCCACTGGAGAGTCTCCATAGGATCCAGGTTCAGAGGGTATAAACCATAATTATCTATCCCGATTTTAAATTGCATACCTACTTATGTTATTGGTTCCCCTGCCTTCCTTTCAATGTAATTATGATCAATAAAGGGCTCATCATCTAAATGTTGCTCCATAAGGGCTAACTTCCTCACTAACAACGAAGCCAGATTATCACCATAAACTAAGGGAGTTTCCCCCTTCTCAGTTACTGCCATAAACTCGACACCACTGTTGAGTAAGCCTAATAAAACCTCAGTATTCTCAACTTCTTTAAGAATTACTTCTTTCAATTTCTCCTGATTTAAAGTCCTATCCTCCGAATTCTGGCTTTCCATATAACCGTATACATAAGCCACCCAGGCAGCAACATTTCTTTGGGTCACCATCCAACATTTCAGAGCTTGCAGCCTGAATTTCTGATCAAAAAGAATCCCCTCTTCTGCATCCTCCAGCAATTCAATCGCCCTATCGAGTGGTTCCCATACGTATTGATCTATCCTCTGTTTTAACAGTAAGCCTTTTTCAGGTGTGATCAACCTGAATAACACGTCTTTTCCTAAATCTACATTATTGGGATTGTGCGGGGTGGTGCACATGAAGTTCTCATAATAATCTCTTTCCTTTTGGGGGATAGCTTCAATATTTGGAACCAAAGGTCTGGCCCATAGGCGGTACCAGGCAAAGCCAATGGTTGAATATAAGGCTGAAACATTAGGGAAGCTCAATATTGCTTCTTCGGTATGTTTCCAGGCAGAAATCAATTTATCTGCGTCGGCAGTACCGGCATACTTGATGGCATAATTCCTAATGAAATCATCAGGGTTTAATTCCTTATCATATTGGAAAGCATTAAGTAGATGATGGTTAATATTGAAAGGAGCCAATTCTGGAGGCACCGACCCACCCATATGAGATAGCAACTCAACACCCTGACCATTAAGCTGTTTCAACCTCTGATGAGTCAGCCAGGGATATGGTATTCCCAGCAGAGGAGCAAACATAACCTGCGGACCATAACCAAAATAGATGGACGTGCTTGATCCTTTTTTCTTTAGCTCACTGATATGATCCATCTCCTCAGGATAAAACTCACGCTGATAAACCGACCCTCCGTTAATATCGAACTGATCCTCATATTTTGGATGGTGATAAGGCATCTCCCATCCTCTCTGCACAAGGCTGGATGTCTCAATATCAAGCTTATCTCCAAGCCCATTAACTATTGTATCATGCTCTCCATAGAAAGACTCCAGTCGGGTAATCACCCTAAAATCAGGATTTACCTCTCGTCCGGCATCCCTTAGGGTGCGTAAAAAACGTAATGCATTTTCACCCGCCAGCCTGGCAATCTCCTTATCATCTTTCCATTCCCTGATTAAATAGGCACCCCCATTTCTCCCAACATATAATGATTTCGTGTGCTCAAATCCTGCCCCGCTATCATTGGTCCAAACGTTCATAAAACCTAATTCCGGCACTTCCTCCATAAGCTTACCCACCATCTCTGCATAATGCTCCCTAACCTTGGGGTGAGTAATCGTCATGTTATAACGAGGCTTGAAACTCCTGAACGGATGATCAACCCTGGCCCCTCGCAGCATAGGATATTTCTCGAAGAATTTCTCCGGAACTGTCCTTGGCTCAAAACAAAGTAATCCCGGCACCATACCATACTTAATAGCAAGCCTGGCATTCTCCTTCAGATATTTAAGATTCGCATCCAGATAATAGTATGGATAAAGCCCCTTATTCAGCTCACTGTAAACAAACTGATCAAGAGCTGGACAGTATGTATAAAACATGGAATATGTTTCCCCTTTAGGTCCGTCTTCCAGCCCCATAGGATAAGCCAAACCATTCACCTCCAGATGAGTAAAACCATTCTTTGCCAACTGCTTAATATGAGATTCACGGTCAAAACCCCTGCAAATTCTGCCTTCCTGGGTTAGAAAATAATCATAGGCCGTCCGATTCCATTTGAAGGAAGGAGTAATA
>CAYXQX010000385.1:0-4567 GCA_964467485.1 uncultured Porphyromonadaceae bacterium
AGAGATAATTCAATTCATGCAGTTTTGTCTCCGACTTCCTGAAAGCACGGAACATTATTTTTCGCAGAGAGGGAGGCATTTACTTTTCTTCCATATTGATATCCACAAAAACCTTTTCCAGGATATTATTTAATACAGTATCCCTGCTAAGGTAATTTCCATTTTGGGTTGAATCAATATCTTCAAAGAAGAGTGTCATATTATCACTCATTCCGGTATAGAATGAGAATCGCCCCTCCATGTTTGTATATTCATATTGATTATTATCTGACACAGAGACTTTTATTCCACCAATTGGCAGTCCGGAGCTTTCCGATTTAACCTGGCCTTCGACCAGAAGATCAAGTCCAAAATCCTGAGGAGTCCCATAACAAGCCTGGAAAATAAACAGAGCCGAGGTAAAACTCAATCCCCCTATTATTCCTCTAATCCATTTGTTTTTCATCTTTCTGAACCTTTTATTTGGGAATTTTGTCAATTATAAATTTAGGAAAAAGATATGTAAATGCTTGAAGAAACGGATTCTTTTTTATTACTGTGGAGGTATTCCACCAGATCCTGGATCAAGTCCAGGATGACGTTTTCATTTGAGTTACCTTGTTGGTAATAGCGCATTTCCGCAACTCACTGCTTTGGGCCAAAACGCTTTTGTGTTACACTACTGTTAGTAAGCCCTAACCGTCATCCCGGACTTGATCCGGGACCCGATGGCGTACCATTAATTCAACTTTATATCTACCCCAACCCTAATATAAGCCAACATAAAAGAATTATTACCAAAGTTGAAATTGAAAGGTGTTATCTCATACGCAATTCTTCTCTTGGGTGGATCAATCCTGATCCCTGCCCCAAAGCTGCCTCCCCCATAAAAATTCAGCAAATATTCTGATCTATTGTTTCCTTCTTCAGGCCAGCCTCCTGTGCCCAACAGTCCCCATCCCGATCTCATCATCGCCTTCATTCATACCAATACCAAAAGAGGTTGATACTTTTATTGGAGAAGGATTGAGCCTGTAAGCTCGATGAGGACAACACTGACAACAGTATGATTGCCAGGACAATTCTTGAATTAATTAGCATTCTCATATTTCTAAAAACTTTTTGAAACCCCCACATAATATAGATCAAATCCACCTTTGCCACCTGGCCTGTTTGAGGAAAATATCATAAGATTATTCCCGGAATGATCATCAGTAGGAATTATTATTGGCCTGTATTCATCGAACTCTGTATTTATATCTTCTCCAAAATTTATTGGACTTGACCAACCATCATAACTTAATATCGAATAGTACAAATCAAATCCCCCATATCCTGATTCCCTGTTGGATGTATACACCATAATATCCCCCAAAACAAAAGGACACTTATCGTCGGCCGGTCCTGAGAGTCGATTCAATAGTGTTACTTCGTCAGACAAGCCGATATTAAACGTTTCTAAAACATTATCATTCAGTATATATCCAAGGTAGATATCGTAATCCCCGGATCGGTCTGACGTGAAGTATAATTCATTCTCTCTTATAGAAGGATAAGACTCATTGAACTCCGTATTTATTCTTTCAAGCCCGTTAACTTCACTTATGGTATTATTCCATTCTCCATTGGTCGGTGACTGATACCTATCAAACACTTTACATTTTATATCATCGTTTCCTGATGAATTATCAGAGTACATGAATGAATAAAGACGCTGTCTATTACCAGGAGGATAAATTACTTTCCAATAATACGGTCCCAACTCATCAAACTCCGAATTAATCCAATTAAATGATAGTCTGAAATAAGATTCATGTACCGGTGATACTCTAATTTCATATAGGGTCTCCTCGTTGTAATTATACCAAATTGAAACAAAATAGCTAATAAAGTCGAAATTTCCACCTTCTGAAAGACGGTTAGTCGAAAAGGAAATCTCCTTATCAAATCCCCAAAGTCCCGGTGGGTAGGCCGAATTATAATCATCATATTCGGAATTAAGATCAGAGAAATTTACTGGGATAGAATCAAAAATTGGAGTTTCAATCTTTCCAGGTCCACTGAAGATTCCTCTAAATAGCCATCCATTGCAGGATACCAATAGTGATATCATTGCAATTATTAAAATAAATTTTCTATTCACTTTGGCTGATCAATTAATACTATTAATCCCCCAGGGATATCTCTTTCTAACCACACAAAAAGATCCGCTTACTTCTACTGATAAATCGATCTCAAGAAAGAGTTCCTCCTGGTCGCGAGCATATGGCTCAATCATTTTGATCTTGTATTTCTTATCCAGAACACCATTGATCACGATATCCAGATTATACAGGCAGTTGCAATTACATAAGGCAGATTTCTCAAATTCCTCAATTATTAGTGTATCCCCACTTGCCGTAACTTCGCACGATAGAACCTCAGGGCAACAATTAAAGCCCGCATTAATATGCTTGAGAGTAAGAGTGCTGTCGGTCTGGTTGAAGGTGTATTCTATACATGATAAGCTGTCCGGAGTAGTAACGCCCTCTGATGTGGATTTGAAAAAATCCTTGCATTGAGTATTGCTAATTAGCTGTCCGGAAATTTCAGCCGGAATATTTTCTTCCTTTTCACAGCCCAGAACAAAAACACCTAGGAAAAAGAGAATCGAAATTTTTAATATAGCTCGGTTCATAATACCCTAAAGTTAAGGCTTTTTGGAATTAATTTTCAATACTTCAATGATTTTTATTGAAACAAAAGAATATTTTTATCCGTGCCTCAAACAAGCAACTGCTGCTTTTCGTGCAGTTTTAATGGATACGAAGAACAGGGTTGCCTGAACAAGAACCAAAGCTATCATCCCGGCAATAATAAAGTCTCCATAGGGCATACCTATCCGGCAAGGGAAATTCTGCAGATATTGCTTTATCCCAAAAAATGCTAACGGCCATGATATAATCACTGCAAATGCAATTAACCGTATATATTGAATTGAGAATAAGCTGAGTATTGCCCCATTTGATGCACCTAGTGTTTTTCTAATACCTATTTCAGGGATTCTTTGCTCTGAAACGAAAGCCATTAATCCAATCAATCCCAGCATCGAAACCAGAATGGCCAGAGATGTGAATAGAATCAGTAACCTTCCGGTTATAACATTGTCCTTATAGGCTGATTCCAAAGTTTCTTTTAAATAATTTATCGGAATTTGGCATTCCGGAGAAAATTGCTGAATGGTCTGGTTAATATGATCTATGGTACTTTCATTATTACGACCACTCAATCTGCAGCTTATCAGTTGTGAATAAGCAGGCCTAAGAATAAGAATATGCGGCTCTATTTCGAGGTGTAATGATTTAAAATTAAAATTCTTTACAACGCCCAAAATTTTGAAGTTGTTGCCTTCACCTAAACGAACCAGAGTTCCCGAGGTTTGTGGTAGGTTCATCACTTTGGCAGCTGCCTCATTGATTACAATCGATTGAACAGTATCTGTTAGCATTTGTCTGGATGGGAATCTTCCCTCAGCAAGCTCCATCTTGTGTGTTTCGAAAAAATCATAGCCAATATTGACGCACCTGAATAAGGATTGTTTTTCGGGATCTTGTCCGGGCCAATGCCAAAGACTATTACTACTATTAACCATGTTTCCAAGATCTTTTGAACTCCTACAAACAGCCTCAACATCAGGATTATTTAATAGTTGCTCACGAAAGCTGTCATATGAGTTGATTAGATCATCATTCCCGGCAAAATATACAATTTGATCGGGCTCATATCCAAGGTCGCTTGTTTTCATGTGGTTTACCTGGCGATATATGCTTAAGGTTCCTATGATAAAGATAATAGCCAAACAAAACTGAAATACAACCAATACTGTTCGGAGCCGTGAGTTCGATCGATTACCCCGATTGCCTAATTTTAAAATAGAAATGGGCTTGAGCTTTGAAAGGATAAGAGCAGGATAAATTCCAGACATTAATCCAGTAAGCAACCACAGTATCACAAACTTAAGATAGGTAATCCCTTGATTTAGATTTAGTTTAACATCAATACCTGTTAAGCGGTGAAACAGGGGTTTGCATACCGCAACAATGACCACAGCCAGGAGGATAGAGAAAAAGGAAAGTAGCAATGCCTCCCCCATGAATTGCTTCACCAATAATCCTGATTTTGCTCCAATTATCTTTCTAACACCTATCTCTTTTGAGCGTTTACTTGCCTTGGCAGTATCAAGATTTATGTAATTTATACTGGCGAGTATGAGGATAAATATCCCTAATATCAAGAAGAGGCGAATATAAATATTACTTACCACCGAGGCATTTTCAAAATCGATGCCGGTTGTGCGATGAATAGAAACTAATTCCTGCAGATCCAACCTGGTTCCTTCCTCCAAAGTAGGTTTATCATCAAGGTAAGGAGCAATTTTTTCCTTAATAAGCTCTGGATCTGCTTCAGGATTCAACTGGACGTATGTATAATATGCGGAGTTATCCCATCGGCCTATGTCATAACCAAAAATATCAATTATTTTGAGGTTAACCAGGGCTTCAAATTGAAGGTGGGCATTCTCAGGAATATCCTTAAAAACGCCTGTTAC
>CAYXQX010000386.1:0-4565 GCA_964467485.1 uncultured Porphyromonadaceae bacterium
AATATATGAAATACCTCAACGGCTTTACCGACTACAACTCTAATGGATATACAAATATTACCAATGGATTAGGAATTGTAGGAACAACAACCCTATTCCGAAAAGACTCCATGAGCTTTGATTACGAAACAAGACAGATTCTGATAAACGAAAACAAACTCCGGAGATTAAGAATTTCGAAATGGACTGATCCGGAGAATCCTAATTCCGAAATTTAGTGACATCCACAACACCCGTTTTACACTCATTTTAGAGTCATAAACACCAAAACAGGATTATCCTCCTCACACTTTATATATCGGTGCATTAAAGGTATTTAATGGTGCTGGTACTTTATACATGGAAAAATATCAAATGATATTA
The DNA here is from genome assembly GCA_964467485.1 of uncultured Porphyromonadaceae bacterium. Lineage (GTDB taxonomy): Bacteria > Bacteroidota > Bacteroidia > Bacteroidales > UBA12481 > JAUVKA01. Next base: position 364 of record CAYXQX010000386.1, read on the forward strand.
TTCTGAAAAAAGAAAGATGGTACACGATCAGAATGACATGGAAAAATATAACTGAAAAAGATTCTGGAACATGTGAGGTAGCAATTGATGATCAAGAAACAGGTATCCTTCTACAAATTAACAACCCTAGCTCACATGGCATTTCCTATCTCCGATTCAGATCAGCAACCCGGAATACTGATAATGATGGAATATTCGCAGAAAAGGTTCATTCCAAAGTAGAGTAATCAGCACATCAATCAACACATCAATCATCAATGGCCTGGAAGACAAGTTGTCTGAATTGCCAGGCAGTATTATCCCCCTGATGATCGATTGTTTGTTTCATCAAAATTCCAACAATTTTTTCTTTAGGATCTGCAAAGTACTGAGTATTAAAATATCCGCTCCAATCAAAGGTTCCCGAACTTCCAATGCCTCCCTTGCCAATTGCTAAATCATTTAGCACACTGAATGCTAGTCCAAAATGCATTTCACGTCCATCCCACAAGCCACCAATTTGATTAGCCATAATGGTATTCACAGTTGTTCTACTGAGAATTCTCACCCCATTTAGCTCACCACCATTGAGATACATTTGAAGAAAGGTAGCATAATCCTTTGCTGTACTTGATAATCCAGCTCCTCCAGAAAAGAATCGCCTTGCACCCTTTTTGGGATAATCAGGATCATAGAAAGTTACTGGAAGTTTTTCCCAATCACCATCAACCGGATGCTGCACAGTAACCAGTCTATCAGACTTGTCATCAGGAAGATAAAACCAAGTATCATTCATACCCAGAGGATCCAGTAAGTGAACCCTTAGGTATTGATCAAAAGGCATTCCTGATATTACTTCTATAAAATATCCAAGAACATCAAGACCTTCACTATAGGTAAACTTTTCCCCTGGTTGATGGTGGAGAGGCAATTTAGCTAGCTTTAAAACACTTTCTTTAATACTGATATTCTCTGTTGTAAACAGATCGGTTACACCTGCTTTCTCATAAATCATTCTCATCCTTTCATCACCATCTATTACACCATACCCTAATCCTGAGGTGTGACTTAACAGGTCCCTGATCCTTATTTCACGCTTCGCTGGAATAGAGCGATAAGTAGTATCAGAATATTGAAATCCACTCAGCACCCTCGGGCTTTTAAACTCAGGTATATATTTTGAAATAGGATCATCCAGACGGAACTTGCCCTCTTCCCACAACATCATAACAGCAGTGGCAGTAATTGCCTTACTTTGAGAGGCTATTCTAAAGATATCATCGGTTTTCATCTCACGACCAGAAGCATTATCAGCCAGACCAAATGCTTTGTTATAGACTATCCTGCCATCTTTTGCAACTAAAGCCACAATGCCAGGTACATTCCCATTACTAATAGCCTCTTCACATATGGCATCTATTCTTTCCAGTCGCTCCGTTGACATTCCAACTTGTTCAGCCTTACCCTCAAATAGTGGAGCAGACTTTTGAATAGATTTTGTTTGAGACCAGGATGAAAGTACCGGCGCAAGGAAGAAAATCAGGATAATTAGGCTTTTTTTCATGGAGACGAGTTTTATAAAGTAAAGTTTCAAAAAATCTCCAATAGAATCTAATCAACACTGAAGAATATAATCTACTATTTAAACCAATAATAGCATATAAATGCCAACTGAAGACTACCTCCCCAGCCATATCCACTGAAATCCAACAGGATCATCCTCATCCGGGGTAATTTCCAGCTCAATATCATAGTAGCCTGCCTGCTGTATTTCAACTATTCCCATAAAGTGTGAATTAAAGCTCGGTATCTGCCATTTCTCACCGGGCTCACCAACTGTTAAACCAGTGTGTTTGAAACTATCCGAATAATCTAAGCCATTTATTTTTATCCTGATGTTACCCAAACCTGATTCACCCAGAAAACTATATGAAGCATCCAGGTTAAGCTCCATTTGCTTGTCGATATAAACCTTCCACTTATATACTGTTTTCTCTTCTATAACCGAATGGGCTGGTATGGATCCAAATTTTTTAGGACTTTCGATAGATGGAGTATCATCAAAATTCGAACAATTAGCCGGACTTAGCGAATATCCATTCGACATGCTTTCTGCCACCAGGCCCTTAACAACATCAGGATAACCCGAATATTCACAAACAATTACAGACACAAGGGGATCAGGCTGTTTTACTGGTAAAGAGATTGTCGTAACCACCTCATTATATGAAAACTCCAAATCACTCTCCACTTTTCTACCTAGCAAATAGATGCTATCCGGCCTCGTTGAAATACCAGTCAATTTAACCTCCCCATCAAGGGGCCAGTTGAAAATATGCAGATATACTTTATGGATACCCTCATCTTCTTTGTAAGTAATCCTGCACCAGTCGTGCTGATCCTTTTCAAGATCAAAACCTCCGGCACCATATATCGACTCCCCATTTGCCTCCAACCAATCACCAATGCTTATAAGTCGCTGTGCAATTTCAAAAGGCACATCACCGTTGGCCCTTGGACCAATATTGAGCATCATGTTGCCATTAAGACTAACATTATTTATAAGATTCTTTAGAATAGTTGTTGCTGACTTCCATTCGTTCTCTAAGGCATTGTATCCCCATGAATGGGCTACGGTTGCCGGTGACTGCCATGGGTAATCCAGCTTAGCAGAACCTAATTGATTATCTCCGAGTGTCCTGAAATCAACATCAGGATCCTCATCAATGGACAAACCTAAGCGGGAATTCACCAGACAATCCGGCTGTAACTCCCTGATCATACTCTTCAGCTGCAACAGTTGATCTTTCGTAACGATGGTTTTTGAATGATGAATCCACATATCGAACCAGATTAAACCAATATCACCGTAATTTGTAAGCAGTTCCCTCATCTGAGGCATTACTTTCTCCTGCCAGTACTGATCATATTCCTCATCACTTATCTGATAAATCTCCTTGGTATGATCCCATCCGTTTGGATGCTCCCAATCAACCCAGTGAGAGTAATATAAGCCCATTTTTAACCCGTGCTTCCTGCATGCCTCAGCCAGCTCAGCAACAATATCCCTCTGTGGATCAGTATGTGCTGTTACATCATAATCACCCACCTTACTATCCCAAAGTGCAAACCCATCATGGTGCTTGGCAGTTAGGGTAACATATTTCATCCCTGCCTTTTTGGCCAGGATAACCCATTCCTCCGGATCAATTTCATCCCAGTTAAAATCGGAAAGAAGATTTAAATATTCATCCTTTTCAATACGATTCCGATAGAATATCCACTCAGCATAATCATTATCATACCTGAGTTTTTCGCCTTTCCATACCCCTTCAGCTCCGGAGTAAACTCCCCAATGTATAAACATTCCGTATCGGGCATCAGTAAACCATTCGGCTCTTTTGTTGACTTGCGCTTGGGCAGATAAAGGCAAAGGGCAAAACGGCAAGAAGGCAAAAGCAAGGGATAAGAAAAAAGTAAAAAGGTTTAGGTTCTTCATGGGACTTTAATTTACTGTGAAAATAAGTAAAGCTTAGCATTTTTCCACATGCAAATAATCCCTACCTTTATTCACCCCCTCAATGAAAATGACCTTTTACGATACTATTATGAAAAAGACACTAATATTCCTAAAAGTCGGGCTTATATCAATATTTCTTCTCCAAGCTTGTAGTGATACTAAGAACATATCAAAGGAAATTCCAATTCTAAACATTGAAGCAGGGTTGAAAAATCAGAAAGAATTATTTCTAAGTGATATAGTTGATAGTATTGTTTACGTTAAATTAGAAACCTCTGCTGAATGTCTATTGGGTAACACAAGTATTCTGGTAAGGAATAACAGGATATTTGCAAGAATGAGTAATCCTGATCGTATTCTAATTTTTGATCTACAGGGAAATTACCTGTCGAAACTTGACAGTCTGGGTAAAGGTCCTGGTGAATATACCGGTATTTTTCAATGGACTGCTAGTCAGTCAGGCGATTACCTGGCATTTTCAGATATGGCTACGCAAACAATTTTTCTGTATAATTCAGATGGAAGTTTCGTAAATAAAACTACCGGAACATTCATGTGGTATTCAGGCTTCCAGCTATTCAATGAAAGCGATTTGATTGTCTGTACCAGAGAAATATTAAACTATACTCCTGATTTTCCGGTAGTTTTGAAGTATACAGAGAACCTTACTGTACGAGATACTATTTTATCAAAACAGTGGCAA
>CAYXQX010000387.1:0-4555 GCA_964467485.1 uncultured Porphyromonadaceae bacterium
TTTAAGTAGCGTCAATGAATATTTTCTGTCGTTTGCTCTCGACATATTATTGCTACATCTGCATAAACAACTCGACACATAGTGGATGTTTGGATTTCTATATTGATGTATTAATCTTTCACCTCAATTGAGATAAGTACAGGATTGCTTTCGATAGTCACCCCCGGACCAATTATTCCTTGCTTTTTGAATTCATCTAATTGTTTCGGAGAATAATTACCAGGCTCAAGTAAACAAATAAACTCCCTCTCCAGGCATTCTACCATTTCAAGATCAGGAATACCAGATGAAGCGAGTAAGTCGCTGAAATTTGCTGTTTTATTTTTTCCTTTTGAATAAATTATTTGATGTCGTAATAATCTACTTTCCTTGCCTTTACTTTGATAACGGAAAGAAATAAAATCTTTGGTTTCAAAAAGGTTATCTATATGTCCCATCCTGGTTCCATCTCCAATCTTGGGGAAGTAATCCCATTTGCCTCCAATTAGATCTTCCTTTGTAAAAGCTAACTTTCCAAAATCGATTGTATATCTATCAATTACAGCTTCACCATCAAAAATTAAAATGTGATTTTCGAATACTTCAGCTATCAGGTAATGATCATCATAAAAACTACTGGCTTTATCAGACTCCACACCACCATACTCACCATACAAAGGAACTAATGGAGCTACTTCTTTTGTCAATGTACTGTCCAGAACATGAAAATAATACAGTTTGTTTGACAAGAAATCGCTGTCCAATTTCTGACTGATATCGGGGGACATGCCATGAGTTAAATAATTGCCATTAGGAAGGCCATCCATTTCATAAGCGAAAAACATGGGAGGCATTTTCTTCTGAGATCTATATTCACCATCTAAAGAGTAGAACCTGAAATAGGGGAAATCTGTTACGATGAGCTCAGTTTCAGTAAAACCAATACCGCAAGAACTACTCAATTCCCCGGGTCCTTTCCCTTTTTTAATCGTTTTCACATGTATCCCATCTTCTGTATAAATATCTACGGTTATTGCCCCCCAATCATTTACATAGATTCTACCCTTGTAAAAATCCACTCCATTTACTTGATCTGTCAGATGCTTCCCATCAGGAGATAAGAGTATTGACCTGTTTACCCTGACAGAAAAATCATCATTAGATAACTTAAGTGGTTTAATTATTTTTCCTGATGGCTCGGGAGTACAGCTTGATATAACTATACCCAAAATCAAAATCCAGTAAAAAGCTTTCATAGATAGGTTTTAAAAAAATTGCGGGGAACAATTCTCCTTTAAAGATATAAAAAGCTGATTAAAAAGAAAGAAGGGTCTTTTCTGATGGTGAAGATATGTAGTGGTATATGGCAGAATTATGGGAAACCAATACAAATAGTCGTCCATATTTATGTAATGGTGAACACAAAGTCGTACGAATAAATGTAGTTTAATAGCATTATTGTTGTGCCTGGATATCCAATTCATCAACTGGCGAAACAGCAGTAAGTCAAAAATCCCTATCAGGATAAACTAACATGATCCACGGATTATCATCCTGGGCAGTAGGGATAGTTTCTTCGAGCCATTTCTCCCTCTCAGGATATTTTGCATCCAGGGATTTGTAGGCCTTATCCAGTTTCATTTCCTCCCAAAACTCAGTGAAATAATGGATTTTAAAATCATCACTGAAATAGCCACCATCAGTTGTATTGCCCATTGGGTAAAAGTCTAAGCCCTTGTCAAGATCATTGATGAATTTAAAGCTGCTCCAGCTTTTGTCATTCCAATTAAGGTAGCCGGAAAAGGTTTCATAGTCTTTCTGAATGGCAAATTGAAGATAATTCCCGAAATTCCTAACTTGCAGTATCAAGATTTTATCAGGTCCTTCAAAACCAAGGCACTCCTTCAAGGGCAGCTCACCAAATTTCAAGGTCATTATTGGGTTCACCTTCTTGTTTCTTATTTCATAAACAATATCCCCTGCCGGTGTTGTCCTGAAAAACAGGAGGTCCTCTCCAATTTTTCTGAAAAAACACAAGGAATAGGGCATTTCAACGGATTCCTTTTTATCAGTGATATCCTCCCTATGATATAATACATCAAGCTCTTCGAAGGTTTCAGGATCTCTTAATACTAAATCCTTTCCACCACTATCAATAATATCCTGATTACTATATGCACATAGATAGTATTCATCCTGATATATTGTCATGCTTCTCGGCGTTGCAGTATACTCAACTGCACCTAGAAACTTTCCATCAAAATTAAACCTCAACAAGCGCTTTCGCTCTTTATCTGAGATATGAATTTCCTTCTTTTTATTAAAAACAAAAACACCTCCTGATGCACTCTTATATTCACCCGGACCTTTACCAACTTCACCTAACTTCCCAATGTATTTGCCTGCTCGTGAGAAAATTGAAGCTTGCTGAGTCTTTTTTTCATACAAGACTACAATCTCAGGGCCAACATGAAGTATCCCCATAAGGGAGAAAAAGCTTCCCGGCTTAGCCTCAGGACGGAAGTATTCAAAGTCCTTAATAAACTCACTCATATTTACCTTTGTTTCTTCAAGGCTCAATATGGGCTTCAGATCAATTATCTCATTTTGATCAGGCTGAGCTGGATTGCATCCGGAGAATAGGATTCCCAATAATAGGGATAAAATCAAAGGTGGGCTTAAGTTTTTCATTTGGTGAATTTTAATCATTTAATATACCCTTAATAAAAACACTGTTGGCTTTGATTTATTACATATCTGCTGTAACATTGCCTTTGATTAATTACATCCAGCGTTGATTTTGAAGCGATGATAGATGTCCAATTCTACCAATGAAGTTGAGTTTTTCATCAATAACTTAGTAAAAACCTGATTATCAATTAATAATTTCAGATTTATGGTGTATTGTCAAACAATTAAACTATCTTTGCCGCACAAATTGGCACTGCTAAATGGTGCCAAACAACAAATTAAACAATTATCATGAATAAAGGTACAGTAAAATTTTACAATGATTTAAAAGGATTTGGTTTTATTAAAGACGCAGATTCATCAGAAGAGTATTTTGTACATTCAAGCGGTTTAACAGAAACCATTAGAGAGAATGACGAAGTTACTTTTGATTTACAAGAAGGGAAAAAAGGCTTGAACGCGGTAAACGTTAAGCAAGCATAGTTTATAAGAACATAAACATTGAAATTCTTAGAGCCCCACGAATCGTGGGGCTTTTTTTATGCCCAAATAACTGCTTGATAACTAAATAGAGTTTCGTAAGAGTAAAAAAACCCGGGTAAAATATACCCGGGTTTTTATCAAATTATAAGCTTATCAAATTGTAACTGTTACAATGTTTGAACAAGTGGTGCCATTCAATTCGCAAATTTGAAAGATAAAGGTCCCACTGGTCCTTCCATAATCCAGTTTTATATAACCATTGTTTTCTACTGTTTGAATTTCAGAACCATTTTCTTTGATCATTACGTACTCACCATCAGCACCGTTCCAATCCAGGGTAACATATCTTACTCCCCTGGATTTGCTTCCTGTTGCAGTCAATACGATATCACTTGTAACAGGATCTGTAACAGTGACACTTTGCGTTTTAGTATCGTTTGCCCCATTATTATCAGTAACGGTAAGCGTAACGCTATATGTCCCGCCTGCAGCATAAGTATGACTTGGGTTTTGAGAGGTTGCTGTAGCCCCGTTTTCAAAAATCCAGCTCCATGATACAACTGAACCATCTGTATCCCCACTCTGATCGGTGAAATTAGCAGTTAAATTACTTGTAGTGAATGTAAAATCAGCCACTGGAGGGTTGTTTGTTGTGCCCACTGAAACGGTAATGCTTTGTGAGGTGTTACCTGCTGCCCCATTATTATCAGTAACGGTAAGCGTAACGCTATATGTCCCGCCTGCAGCATAAGTATGACTTGGGTTTTGAGAGGTTGCTGTAGCGTTATCTCCAAAATCCCAGCTCCATGATACAACTGTCCCATCAGAATCTGAACTTGCATCTGCAAATACTACATCTAAATCAGTAGCATCAAAAGTGAAGCTGGCTGTAGGTGAACTATTTGGTGTTTCACCTCCAACAACTCCTATTGGATCAGCATTCCCATCCGGATCATTTATCACATTTCCGTCAGTTACCGGAGCTCCCCAAAGCAAAATACCTGCCATATGCGGTGAAGCCATGGAAGTACCGCTCATTGTGGCATATGCGCCACGTTTATAGGTTGATAAGATCGAAGAACCCGGCTCGCAGAAATCAACGGGTGGACTACCAAAATTTGAATATGATGCCCAAAGATCACCTGCTGCCATCGCTGAAATGGTGTATATATTTGCATGATCTGCGCTTGCAGGAGATTTTGTGGATGCATCGGTTGATTCGTTTCCTGCAGCCAAGGCAAATAATACACCTCCCTGTGCCGCAGAAATAACTACATTATTCAATTCGCTGTCAAATCCACCACCAAGGCTCAAATTCGCAACATCCCCTTCATTTGCATTGGCGGCAACATAATCAACACCTGCAATTATCCAGGAATAATATCCGCTTCCCCCGCGGTCA
>CAYXQX010000388.1:0-4534 GCA_964467485.1 uncultured Porphyromonadaceae bacterium
ATCATACCTCACATCAAAGCCCCTCTTTTTGAACATCTTGATCATATGATGATTGTCGGTCGTAGTCTGGGCTACCACCTTTTTCAAGTTCCATTGACCGGCAATATTCAGACAAAAATCGCTTATTTGGTTCCCCAGGTCTTTATACTGCCATGAATCAATAATTAATATGGCATATTCACCTGATTCATGCTCTGGATCAGCAATCAACCTCCCCACTCCAATCAAGTGTTTTTCATTATCCTCTTCGATTTCGGCCACGATAGCGATCTCCCTGTCGTAATCGATATAGCAGAATTTGGTAGCAATCTGATGAGAATTCCAGTGGAACATGTACCGGAATCTGGAGTATATAGATTCTTTTGAGCACTTGGAAAGCATCTCCAGCCATAATGGCTCATCCTCAGGTTTGATAGGCCTTAAGGTGATATCTTTATTGTCTAATATAATACGACTAACATATTTTTCAGGATAAGGTTGCAAAGCCAGGTGACAAAACTCTTTCCCTTTCTTGCAGCTGACCCTGGCATCCATTACAATCCTGGCATCCAAGGCTATACAATCATCCTCAGTAAGCAAAAGAGGATTAATATCAAGCTCTTTTATTTCCGGGTAATCAGCAGCTATATATGACATCCTGATAAGAATCTCAATGAGCTTGTCTATATTCATAGGCTTACTACCCCTGTAACCCTTTATCAGGGGATATATCTTCAACGATTCAACCATTTGTCTGGCCAGGGCCTCGTTAAGAGGAGGAAAGCCAATAGTAGTGTCGTGAAACAATTCAGCATTTGTACCACCCATACCCACCATAATCACCGTACCAAACACCTGATCCTTTTTTATTCCCATGATCAATTCCACCTTGTCACCAGCACAAATCATTTTCTGCAGGCTTATCCCTTCTATTTTTGCATCAGGCTGATTTAGTCTTACATTTTCAAGAATCTTGCTGAAATTATGTTTAAGGCTATCATCATCTGTTACATTTAGAATAACACCTCCAACATCCGATTTATGGCTTATATCCGGAGAATGTATCTTTAAAACAAGGGGATACCCTATCTCATCAGCTATTTTGAGGGCCTCATCAATCCCACTGGCAACCCTTGGCATAGTGGTATTGATAGAGTACTGTTCCAACAAGCTTTTTGACAGGTTTTCAGGCAGTATCTCCATATTTCCAGGTATAGAATCAAGAAAATCTATCCTGATTTTTTTCCTGTCAATGTGGAAGTCGACCCGAACATCTTTAGGTGTTTCATAAAGGCTTTCCAGGTTGCGTGAGTATTCAACCAGCGTGATAAAAGCCTTGATGGCCTGCTCCGGGGTGTGATAAGAAGCAATACCAGAATCCGCAAGGATATTCATTCCTTCCTTCATCGATTCGCCTCCCAGCCATGCCGTCAGAATCGGTTTCGCTGTACTGTCTTTCAATTTGGAGATTTCCCTCGCCGTAGAGCTGGGGTTTGTCATTGCCTGCGGTGTAAGAATTACCAATACGGCATCAACACCCGGATCTTTTAAAACTATTTGGGTGGCTTTTGAGATCCTTTTCGACCGGGCATCACCCAATACGTCAACCGGGTTCCCATGCGACCATGATGCGGGAAGACTCTCGTCGAGTAACTTAAGTGTGTCATCTGAAAGCTCTGCCAGCCTGCCATTCAATTCTATCAGTTTATCTGTAGCCATCACACCCGGACCGCCGGCATTAGTTATTATTCCAAGATTTGCTCCCTTCGGGATCTTTTTCCTTCCAATCAATTCTGTACAATCAAAGATCTCACCAATATCATACACCCTAGCTAAACCAACACGCTTAAAGGCTGCATCATAAATCGAATCTTCAGATGCCATTGCCCCTGTATGTGAAGCAGCTACCTTGGCCGATTGGGGAAATCTCCCGGCTTTATACACTAGAATAGGCTTAGTGCGCGCAAAAGCTCTGGCAGCCGACATAAACCTTCTTGCTTCCTTTATCGATTCAACATATAAAATGATAGATTCTGTTTTTTCATCTTCACCTAAATAATCAATAGCATCTCCAAAACCCATATCCAGGCTGTTTCCCAACGAGATAAAATGCGAAAAGCCTATCCTGGCACTTATCGCCCAATCAAGAACAGCCGTACACAAAGCACCCGATTGAGATACAAAAGCCAGATTCCCCGGCTTTGGCATGCCTGCAGCAAAACTTGCATTTACATTGTTTACCGGTGAAATAATCCCAAGGCAATTAGGCCCCATAATCCTAAAATCAGGATAAATCTTTCGTATCGCTATTATCCTATCCTCCAATTGTTTCCCCTCTTCGCCTGTTTCCCCGAATCCGGCTGTCATAATAATAGCACCCTTAATTCCTGCTTTGCAACAATCTTCAATATCTGAAGGTACCTGTCCCGGAGCCGAGCAAACAATTGCCAGATCTGGTTTACGTGGCAGATCATTGATTGAGCGATAACAGGGGATACCTAATACCGCCTCAAAATCAGGATTAACAGGGTAAACAACACCCTTAAACCCGCCACCAACTAAATTACTTAAGGTTTTGCCGCTAACACTGTTCGGATTGGTAGAGACACCAATTATAACGATTCGTTCGGGATTAAAGAAGAACCAATTCTTTGGTTTCTGAGATATTCCATCTATTCTATCCATTGTCTTCAGGAGTTTAATGAACCAACACATAGCGTGGCCATTAGAATCAAAGATACAATATCAAAAACTCATTGAATATGAGAGAAATCAGTATCGAGAAAACTGCCGACTGAAAACTGAGAACTGCCGACTGATGACTGCCAACTATAGACTGCCAACTGAGGACTGAAGACTGCCGACTGCCAACTGAGGACTGCAGACTGCAGACTGCCGACTTGATCAGAACCACCTATAACTCGAATCCCCCAGTGGATCAACAGACTCCCAATCCCCATCGTTATGAGCGTTCCACCAGCTGTCGTACAAATCTCTGACCCCGAGAATCTCTTCGCCGGTCAAGCCCTTATACCTTGTGACCTCATCCCGGGAGTTATCTATCAAAAATGGATCGAGCGATCCAAATCCTGTACCATTCCTGATTCCCTCCACAACCCACAACAGGCATTCGCTGAGGATAAAGTAGTCCCTATCCTGTGGATAAGGCGAACGTGAAGAGATAGGATTAATTGGGAAATAGTTAATATGAGATGTGTCCTTAGCCTTGTCGATAAGAGTAGCTATGTGATCTTCGGTGAAATTGGGCATCAGAAACCATAGATTCTCGCCATCCTCACCCTTTTCGAAATTATTGTAAGTTCCATCCTTAAGCTGCTGCACGAATACTTCCACATCAGGATTATGTATATCTAAATCTCCCTTAGCACAGGAAAAGAAAACAGCGGAAAGAACCGCCAAAACAAACAGCTTTTTCATAATCAATTAATTTATATTTTTTGGTACCAAAACTCATTTCATAAACTAGTTTAACAGACTGCTTACTGAAGACTGCCTACTGAAGACTGCCAACTGTCAACTTCCCCTGATGACATACCAAAACATTCTCCATGTCGCCATGCCAGTAATGAAATCCATTGCCCAAACAATCCTTATAATCAGCACAATCCTTACACTGTCCTTTTTTCGTCCAGCTGCGATCCCTGAAAGGTTCAAATTTTGTTTGCCAGATATCATAAAGATTATCCTTATATATATTTCCCTGGGCAAAACTCCTGTCTATATTCGGACAGGCGGAAATTGAACCATCGATTAAAACAGAGCCGATATTAATCCCTGCCCTGCAAAAGAAGAAACCGTCCCTAACTTTCCCCTCCCAGTCTCCAACGTATCCTTCACAACTAAATTTAATATCCATTTCACAAGTCCTCCTCGATTCACTTATGAATTCCATCAATTCTCTCAGTTGCATATCAGACAGGAACAGTTCAGGATTATTCTTTGCCCTTCCTATTGGTACTATGGTAAATAATCGCCAGGCTGATACTCCCTTATTTATTAAATAATTACGGATTTCTGTGAGTTCGGCAAAGTTTCTCTTATTTACACAGCTTACAATATCGAAGTTTAGTCGGGGTGCACTAACAGCCAGCTCGATAGCCTTATCAACCCGGGCAAAATTGTTTTTACTATTTCTAAGCCAGTTGTGTGAATTCTCCATTCCATCCAGGCTTAGAGTAAGTGCACCGAGTCCGGCATTTAACAATGAAACATGCTTCTTTTCATCATACAAATGGCCATTTGATACCATACTCCATCTCATTCCCCTTTTCCTGATCTCCCTACCACACAATTCAATATCCTTGCGCACAAGAGGTTCTCCGCCAGTTAGTACAACTGTAAAAAATTTTGATGGTTTTGGTATTGTGTCAAGAGCTTTCAAAAAATCCTCCAGAGGCATATCGGGGTATTGACTGTCTTTCGAGCAATCACTGCCACAATGAAGGCAATTTAAATTACATCTTGTAGTACATTCCCAGAAGAGATAATTCAATTCATGCAGTTTTGTCTCCGACTTCCTGAAAGCACGGAACAT
>CAYXQX010000389.1:0-4530 GCA_964467485.1 uncultured Porphyromonadaceae bacterium
TATTATAATATATTTTTTATATTTTTTTAGTATCCTTTTAATATCGTTTTTAAATATTTATATAATTGAGATCCAGAAATTGGTCAAAAAAGAAGCCGCCCCGTGAATCACGAGGCGGCTTCTTCTAAATAACCCTGAGGCTTTAGTTCATATACAAGTCAATAAATTTCAAACTCCTGCTTTGAACTGTATGATGAGATCTGGCAAAATCCATAATGTTTTTTACTGCCTGATCTGTCGGATAAAACTCCGGTTGCAGCTCTTCCTGAGAGAATAATGTCATACCTTCTTCCATAATAGCACTCCACTCTTCTGACTCATCCCAGGGACTTTCTTCTTTATTAACAAAATTGAACTGAGTAAATTTTAATTTCATAGGCATCAACTATTTTTTTATTTGGTTAATAATAATTTACGATTCTATTCTCATTTGTTTTTAAAACGGAAGTTGACTCATCTTATTATGTTTATCTCAAAAAAAATGGGCGATTAAAATCGCCCATCTCATTCATTCTCACGAAACCGTGAGATTCATTTGTTTCTCTTCTATCATGCGCCTCATATTTATGAGAGCATATCTCATTCTGCCCAGCGCAGTGTTTATACTTACACCGGTCTGGTCTGCTATCTCTTTAAAACTAAGACCACAGTAATGCCGCAGATAAACAACATTCCGTTGGTCATCAGGTAAATGGTCAACCAAAAGACGAACATGCTTCATTATCTGATCCTGGACCAGGATATCTTCAACATTATCCTCAGCCAGATTTTTAGAATTCAACAAATCATATTCATTATCATCGTTAGAAACTGTATTCTGATATTTCTGCTTACGATAATAATCAATCACAAGGTTATGTGAAATCCTAAGAACCCAGGAAACAAACTTCCCTTTGTCCTGATACTTCCCCTTGCGCAAAGACTTGATGACCTTTATAAAGGTATCCTGGAAGATGTCTTCAGCTAGTTGTTGACTTTTGACTATAAGAAGAATGTAGGTATACACCCTCTTTTTGTGACGATTAATAAGAATCTCGAGACTATTTTGGTCTCCGTCTATAAACTGTTGTACAAGTACACTGTCCTCAAGGTTTTGAGTATTCAAAACTACCTCCTATTTAGATTATTTAGAAAGTAGAATATTTCCTATAAACAGTCCTCCTTGTTAGTTTAATTATTAGACTTGGTTTCTTAATTACAACGCAAGTATAAAAAAAATATTTCAATTGAGTAGCATTTTTCTTCAGGCCTTAGTAAAAAACCATTAATTTCGCTCGCCCAATTATTGGATTATTAAGCAAATATCATGCCCAAATCTACAGAAAACACAACAGAATGGATAGAGGTGAAAAAAGCAAGGGTTCACAACCTTAAGAGTGTGGATGTCAGGCTTCCACGCGACAAATTTATTGTAGTAACAGGTCTATCTGGCTCCGGTAAATCATCTTTAGCTTTTGATACCCTCTATGCTGAAGGACAAAGACGCTATGTAGAAAGCCTTTCTTCCTATGCCCGTCAATTCCTTGGCAGATTAGACAAACCAGATGTAGATAAGATCTCAGGCCTGCCTCCGGCAATAGCTATAGAACAAAAAGTTAATACCAGAAACCCAAGATCAACAGTCGGTACTTCAACAGAAATATATGACTATCTCAAACTACTGTTCGCCAGAGTTGGCGTAACTACTTCTCCGGTTTCAGGGAAAAAAATTGAGAAAAATGATGTTAGTGATGTAGTCGACTATATACAAGGTCTAACTACCGGGACACAAGTAATGATCCTGGCTCCTCTCGCGATTCATGGAGAACGCAATCTGAAAACCCAATTAGAGATACTGGTACAGCAAGGGTTTAGCAGAATTGAAGATAATGGTGAGGTTAAAAAAATTAGTGAAATTCTGTATCCCGAAAAAATACTTTGCGCCAATTGTAACTTCTGCGTATTGATTGATCGTATTGTTGTAAGCAATGATGAAGATTTACCTGCCAGGCTAGCTGACTCAGCTCAGACTGCTTTTTATGAGGGTAAAGGTGGCTGCACAATTAAAGTGAAGAAAGGTGAAGGTTTCAAAAGCATCGATTTCACCGACCGCTTCGAGGCTGATGGAATAGTTTTCGAAACGCCTTCTGTGCATATGTTCAGTTTCAATAATCCTGTTGGTGCCTGCCCTCGCTGTGAAGGTTTTGGAAATACAATCGGTATAGATGAAGACTTGGTTGTTCCCAATAAGAATCTGTCAATTTATGAGGATGCTGTTATTTGTTGGAAGGGTGATAAAATGAAGATCTGGAAAGAAAACCTGATTTCTTCTGCCTCATTTTTCAACTTCCCTATTCATAAGCCATATTACCAGTTAAGCGAAGATAACCGGTCTCTTTTATGGAAAGGGAATTCATATTTCCAAGGCTTGGATGCATTTTTTAACCATCTGGAAGAAAAGTCATATAAGATTCAGTACCGGGTTATGCTGGCAAGATATCGTGGAAAAACTATTTGTCCCGAGTGCAGAGGATTGAGGCTTAAGAAAGAGGCTACCTGGGTTAAGTTTGGAGGTAAGTCGATTACTGAACTGGTCAATATTCCAATTTCAGAATTGAAAATTTTCTTCGATACCATTGATCTCCCTAAGCAGGATATGGAAATAGCATACAGGCTTTTAACCGAAATATCCAACCGAATCAATTATCTGGTTGATGTTGGATTGGGATACCTTTCACTTAACCGCCAATCTAATACCTTATCGGGAGGGGAATCACAAAGAATAAACCTCGCCAGCTCTCTGGGGAGCAGCCTTGTTGGATCATTATATATACTTGACGAACCAAGCATAGGCCTTCATTCTAAAGATACCGACAAACTCATTGGTGTATTGAATAAGCTAAAAGACCTTGGAAATACAGTGCTGGTGGTTGAACACGATGAAGAGATTATTAGATCCGCTGATTATATAATAGATATAGGTCCATTGGCTGGTAGATTGGGAGGAGAGGTTATTTATCAGGGTGAATTGAAAAATATGCCTGCTGACTTAAATTCCTTAACAGCCAAATTCCTCAACAAAACTGAAACAATTGATATTCCCAAAATACGTCGCCCATGGAATCATTATATACTGTTGAAGGGAGCAGCAGAAAATAACCTTAAGTCGCTAGATGTGAAATTTCCTCTTGAAGCATTTACCGTAGTTACAGGTGTTAGCGGCTCTGGGAAATCTACACTGGTGAATAAAACCCTTTATGCTGCCCTGTCCAGAAAATTTGGAGGATACTCAGGCCGAATAGGCCAGCATGGTACTCTGGAAGGAGATATTCATCTTATTAAACAAGTTGAATTGGTTGATCAAAACCCAATTGGCAGGAGCTCAAGATCCAATCCAGTCACTTATATAAAAGCGTACGATGAAATCAGAAAACTCTATGCAGATCAGCCTTATGCGAAAATTAATGGGTATAAACCAGCCCATTTCTCCTTCAATGTGGATGGAGGAAGATGCGATGAATGTCAGGGAGAAGGTGAAATAAAAGTTGAGATGCAATTCATGGCTGATGTTTATCTCGTTTGTGACCATTGCCATGGGAAAAGATTTAAGGATGAGGTCCTTGATGTTAATTTCAAAGGCAAGAATATCTATGATGTTCTTAACATGACAGTGAATGAGGCTATCGAGTTTTTCGGTCAACACAAGGAGTCTTTTAGTAAAAAAATAACCCAAAAACTCCAGCCACTCGCAGATGTGGGCTTGGGATACATAAAACTTGGACAATCATCAAGCACACTCAGCGGCGGTGAAAGTCAACGAGTTAAGCTGGCCTCCTTCCTTAGTAAAGGAAGCGATCCAGGCCATACCTTATTCATCCTTGACGAACCAACCACCGGCCTGCATTTCCACGACATCAAGGTCCTCCTTTCTGCATTCAATGCTTTGCTCGACAGGGGGCATACAATAATTGTCATTGAACATAACCACGAAATAATAAAATCGGCCGACTGGGTGATCGACCTTGGCCCTGAAGGGGGCGAGATTGGAGGAAATATCGTTTTTGAAGGCACTCCCGAAAACCTGGCAAATTATAAGAAATCATATACCGGACAATATTTAAAAAACTGTTTTGATGGAAAATAATAAGAATAACAAAAAGGAAAACCCAAGGGACAATTTAAAAAGTAAGGATCTACGGACTGTCAGAGTAGCCATCAAAAAGATCAAAAAGGAAGGTAAGCTTGAACATATCCCAGACATAATTGAAGCTCTTAAACTCCAGGAAAAAAGTGAGATCTGCAAAGAACTACACAGCTTACTGTGCGACGTACAAACATCTGGCTTTCAGCTATTTATTGTTGAAGCCATAAAAAAACCCGAAAATGAGCCTATTCTAAGTGATCTGCTTAGTGTATGCTGGGAAAACAAACAGGATTTCTCCCAATACCTTGATGTTTTTGTTTCTTCTTTTCTTGTAGCTGAGTACAAAGCAAGCCTCGAAGCATTCACAATAATTGAAAAGATATTCACGGATTATGACTACTCTGATG
>CAYXQX010000390.1:0-4508 GCA_964467485.1 uncultured Porphyromonadaceae bacterium
TTTACACTGTTAATACTCAAAGTAATAATACTTGAGCTGGGATTAGGAAATACACTTATAACAAGGTTCTTCTCTTCATCAATACCTGTGTTTAGTTTATCCATTTTATGTATATAAATATCAAATAAACCTGCAGATGATGAGCTTGTAATTCTTGTTCCCGTTTCAAAATCAACAGTTCCTTCATAAAATCCTACCGAATAAATGGATTGACCCGGACCGAGCGTTAGGTCTGAAGGATATGCATATTCAGAACTGCCTCCTATTTGGGTTGCCCATTTAAAACTTCCATTCGAATCGAGTTTAAGAAAAAAGATATCGAAAGTAAAGCCACTTGAAGACAGGATAAAACTTGATGATCCCGGATCAAAATCAACCCCTCCTTCGAAATAACCGCTCAAAATCACATTTTCGGTTTCATCTATTTTAACACACTGCGAACGGTCATTCCCCAGATCGCCAAATTGAAAAGCCCATACCAAATCACCATTTGCATCCAGCTTTGCCGCAAAAGCATCTTCTGTTCCACGGGCAATGAGATTGTGTGTTGAGACGCCGGGGTCGAAATCAACAGTATCGGTAAAAAAACCTGTCAAAACTGAATTCCCTGCTGCATCTACATCGATTGAAGAAGCAAGTTCAAGCTGGGGCCCGCTTAATTGACGGGCAAAAACAAAATTTCCAGTGGTATCAAGTTTCGAAACATAGATGTCGGCAAAACCTTTAGCGCTTAGTTTAACTGATTGTATTCCAGGGTCGAAATCAGCTGTATTTTCAAAATAACCTGTGGAATAGATATTTCCTGTTGTATCTGTTGAAAGTGAAATGCCTTCATCCGTTCCTGAACCACCCAACTGTTTTGCCCAGATAAAACTACCGGAACTATCCAGTTTTAATATATAAGCATCTGAAATACCCCCTGCTGTTAATGGGTAGGTTGCTGGACCTGAATCAAAATCAACAGTACCTTCAAAAAATCCTGTAATAATAACATTTCCGTCTGCATCAATGATTATATCATTCCCCGAATCAGCCAAAGTACTTCCGATACTTCGTGCCCATTTAAATTCACCGTTGCTATTAAGTTTCATTACAAAAATATCACTACCTCCTGCTGAAGTTATGTTGAATGAGTTTGAGGAGGGATCAAAATCCGTAGTATTTTCAAAATAACCAGTAACATAGATATCCCCCTGTTCATCAACTGCTATGCCCCGGCCGGCTTCCATCCCGTTACTGCCAATCTGTAAGGCCCAGATGAAATTACCATTTGCAGATAGTTTTGAAATAAAAATATCCTGATCATTTCCGGGAGTTGAAAGGTTATAAACGGGAGCTCCCGGATCAAAATCTGCCGTAGTTGAGAAATAGCCAGTGGAATACACATTACCTGAACTATCTGTATCTATGGCAAGTCCAATATCACTGTTGTTACCTCCCATACTTCCCACCCATGAAAAACCGGGTGTTTGAGCAAAGATATTTGTTGTTAAAAGAATAAGTAAAAAAAATGTTGTAATGGTGGTAATTTTTTTCATAATATTTTCATCAGTTTATAGTGCTGACGCCACATTTTTTAATATTATTCAATTTACCAAAACCAAGATCTCATTTCTGTAGTTGCAAATAATCGAGTAGAGTAAGATACGGAAAAGTCCTGTATTTCCACCCTGTTTCAGCCGGGCGATGGTGATCGTAGTCCCAAGAATAGGACTACAAGCCACACACCAGCCACTCATTTGGATATTCCGTTAATACTCTGAAAGGTTATTCGTATTTATTATTTGAATGATTAATTATCATTGGTCCACCAATACCTTCCCCAAATCTACATCTATTAACATCAAATGTGAGTGGAAATTTTCTTCCTGGCACCACCCCTTTCAAACAAGTCAGCCGGTTTCTAAATTCCTTCATCGCATATGGTTCAACTTGCTTATTGCTAATTTTGTCTTCCCAAAACTTGCAATATGGCTCACATCTGTATTAACCACACCAATTAGATGACGGATATATGAGGTCTTTCCAGTACCTGGTATACCATGCAATAGTACGATCCCTTTTTTGTGAAATAATATGATTGGTTTCAACTAATACTTTCCTAATAACCGCCTAACTAATTGAAGAGGATTACCTCCCCCTCCCCCAAATTTTCCTAACATACTTAAGATTATCAATAAACGGATTCCTGTTTTTCTGGTAAGTGAAGATTATTTCATTTCTCCTGATTTCAGATTGATCAACAGGGTCAGATTTGTGCCATTTTAAAAGGGTAGCCAGTTTTCCATGATATCCTTTTCCGGGAGCATTCAGATCAAAGGTTTTTACCTGATTCACCAACTCCAAGTCTGGTTCACCATCTTCACCTTCATACCTCACTGCCATGTAAAAAAGGATACGGGCCACATCCCCTTTAACCTCATCCCTGGGTTCCCATGAGTCATTGTCAGACCTGCAATCGGTTGCTCCATCCTTATCAATATAGATTTCACCTCCCCAATCAAAATCCTCATTCCCCCTGGCCCCATTTATGCTTATATCCGTTGGCCTCAAATTATGCAAATCTGTTCCAATTCCCGTTTTAGTTTTGAATTTGCCATGAGATTTTGCCCATACATGTTCCCTGTCCCATCCTGTTTTATTATTATATTCCTGAGCGCCATTAACACTCCAACCCGAATACAACAAGATTACATTTTCTGGATTGGCCTGATCTCTGTCAGTCTCTTTAAGTATATCCCAGGTATCTGTGTCTTTGCTTGTGTATGGAAATTCAATTTGATTTTTAATAACATCGTGTAATCCTGATTTTAATTTTTCTCCTCTTAGCCTTTTGACTGATTGGTAGTAGCCATCATACTTTTGACCACATGATTGTACTATAAAAAACAGACAGGAAATAAGGTAAATTGAAAATTTCATTCGTTGCATAGATTTACAAATTAAACGCTTCTTAGCTCCTTAAACATCTTACCATAAACATCATAAGTCCAATCCCCAAAACACACAAATACCACTTTCCCAATTGAATCATCATTTTCAAGGAAGCTTATTGTTTCTGTAAGTGCAATTCTGCTGGCCAGTTCAATAGGATACCCATAAACACCGGTACTGATTGAAGGGAAGGCAATCGTTTTCACATTATTCTCTACTGCCAGGTTCAAACAACTCCTGTAGCAATTAGCCAGTAGTTCAGCTTCATTATTATTCCCGCCGTGCCAAACCGGACCAACAGTATGAATGATTAATTTTGCTGGTAATTTATAGCCCATGGTGATTTTTGCCCCACCGGTTTCACACCCATTAAGAGTACGACATTCATCTAACAATTCTAGACCGGCAGCCCTGTGAATTGCCCCATCAACTCCTCCCCCACCCAACAAAGAATTATTTGCAGCGTTTACAATCGCATCAACTTTCTGTTTGCTTATGTCGCCAATGATTATTTCAATTTTTGTTTCCATATTGACAATTCTGCAATTCGTTGTATCCTAACAAAAAAAGCTACTCCTTTCGTAAAGTTAATGTATGATACTGGAATATCGAAAAATTAGTGACCCAGTTATTCATCACTTCACATCTAATTTCCAGTTAGCTGACTTCTGCATCTTTCACCTAGTATTTACACTCATTCTCGATCGTTCCGGATCGTTGAACGATTTCGATAAAGAAGATCCCGATCGGATTTAAAGAATCAATATTTTTACCTAATCCTGATGTAAAAGCATGAAAATCCATCTTTTCCGTTCGTTCTCACATGCTATTCAGGGAAAGGTATAAAATCACCCGTCAGCCCTCACGACAGGAGATCAGGGACCGCAACTACCGCTTATATTTACCCGACCTGAGAGATATCATGATCCCACTTTCATCAATGGAAAGAGCCGTTTATCTCCTGATTTTAAACCATCCTGATGGCATCCCGGTAAGTCATTTACCTGATCACGCCAATGAATTAAAACAATATTATAACAAGACCTCTGTAGAAGGATCAGTGGCCACAATCAGGGAAAGAATCATTGCCATAACCGAAAATCAAGATAACTTGTTGAACCAGATTTTCTCACGGATTAAACGGAAGTTTATCTCTATTGTGAGTGAGGAGATGGCTGGGGCCTATATTATTAGGGGGGGCTGGGGAGGCTAGGAGGATTGGACTGGATCGGAGGATCCTAGAATTTAAGCAGTAAATCTACTTGCCAAGGTTTAGCTTGCCCCGGACTTGAGAGGCTGTGTAAAAATAGCAAACAAAAATCATTAAAAAAAACTTGCATAATTGACTGTAAATGCCTATATTTAAACTAGTTACACGTTTAATAACCAGCAATTTATCTTTATGCATTTTATAGAACCAAAGGACCGCAATCAACTTTCTCTGGACAACAATATGGATGGCTGGGTTGACCAGAATAATGTTGTTCGTTTAATTGATGTCATGGTCGATAAGATTGTAAAGGCCCAACCAACGACTTTTTCCAATAGGGGACAAAAGGAACTTGGAAGAAAAG
>CAYXQX010000391.1:0-4504 GCA_964467485.1 uncultured Porphyromonadaceae bacterium
GAAAGTCCAAAAGTTATTGCAGAAACCTTTATCGCTTCAATTGAGAAATATCAATTTGATGGAATTCTAGTTGATGTCGACACGGTTACACTTGCTGGTGCAGTTGGTGTTCCTGTTGATTTTCCGGAACACGAACCAGCCCGATCGGCAAAAGGAAATTTGCTGACTTTGGAAGAAGTAAAAAACCTCAGGAAAATTAATATCGAGAATTATCGGTACGTGCAACACTGGTTGGAAGCGGTGCGATTAATAAAAGATCATTTTAAAAATGAAATTTTTGTTCGTGGTAATTGCGACCAGGCACCCTTTTCATTGGCGAGTATGATGCGGGGCAGTCAGAATTGGATGCTCGACCTGTTAGTTGGTGAACAAGAACAAGTAACAGAGTTACTTGAATATTGTACCGGTATCAGTTGCCAATTTATTCGTTTGATGGCACAAACAGGATGCGATATGGTTTCTAATGGCGACAGCCCCGCAGGACCAGAAATGGTTTCGCCTGAGATGTACCATACATTTGCCCTTCCGTATGAGAAAAAGGTAATTGAAGAAGCTCATAAAAACAATCTTCCCTACACTTTGCACATTTGTGGAAACACTGACACCATTTTAGATATGATGCTGAAATCGGGTACCGATGCTCTTGAATTGGACTATAAAACTGATGTGCAAAAAATTTTTGATGCACTTCACGAAAAAACTTGTTTTATTGGAAATATCGATCCAAGTGGAGTAATTGCAATGGGGACACCGGAATTGGTGGAGCAAAAAACAACAGAATTATTGGATATTTTTACTAAAACTAACCGATTTATTTTGAACGCAGGTTGTGCTATTCCCTCAAATACACCGGAAGAAAATTTACAAAGAATGATTAAAGTAGCAAGGGAATATTAGACTAATTAATTACCCCGAGGCAGAGCCATCGAGGTATCAAATGGAATTCTTAGCTTCCGACTCAGAACGCTTCCGCAGAGTAGCTTTAGCGCTCGCGGAGGGCCGGGGAACCGAACCACCTCCTAGTAGTGAGCTCAGCAAAGCTAATTAAACCACTACCTTCTCGTCCGCACGCTGCCGCATGCTGTCGCTGAAACTTCAGCATAGGCGCCTGAAGCTATAGTACAAGCGTCCGAAGCGAACGCGAAGGTGGATTAATTTGTGATGATGTCCGGAATCTGGAAATAAACCGTTACCTTACACCATCTGGGCCAGAAGTATCAGCAATGATGACCTTCCGTAATGTTCAGACCGCATTTATCCGTGGTTGTCAGCTTCCTGAAGCTACAAATGTCTTTATTCGGCTTGAAGGTATTGAGAATAAACATATCACCCTTATTGGAAACGATTTAAGCCAGGTGAAAACTCCCTTTGAATTCAATGACGGGGCATCAAATAATTGCCTCTTCGAATCGGGAAATAGGGTAAAATAAACCAAAACCGCTGTTGCGACAACAAAAAAATGATATAAAAATGAAAAACATAAAATTATTTTTTACTTACGCATTAAGCACTTTTTTTATGTCAGGTATTTTTGCGCAAAAAATGGAAGTGGATGTTAAAAACGGATCTTCAGTTATGGCAGATATGCAAGTGGAATATCGTACTGCTGGAGAATACCACGATCAGGGAACTTGGGAAAAAACCTTACATGATAAAGCAATTTATTTTGAAAGAAACACAAAAGAACGTCACAATATTGAAGGAACTTATCCCTCTTCAGTACGTTTGCGTCCACCAACAAGATTTTATACGGGTTCACAAAAAGATGCTTGGAAAAAATTAAATTCTACAGGTGAATTACCACAGGGATGGTTTGTTGATCATGGAACAACCGGATTATCAAACGTCGTTCACACTAGTTCATGGACAGGTAACCTTATTACAGCCAAGGCATTTCATGTTGCAGCTTTAAGAAAAACGAAAGGCGAAAATAGTAGTGAATACAAGGCTGCTTATAAAAGGGCGAATGAAATAATTTCAGGAATCAGAATACTAACATTAGTTAGCGGACAAGCTGGTTATCTTGCCAGAGGTTATGCTTTAGGGCATGGGCCTTCATATGCTGAACGTCAAAATCGATGGGGAGAATATGACAGCCGTGATTTATGGCATCAAGGAGTTGGTGAATATTCATACTTGAGATATCGGGGAGGCCCAAGCCATCATAATTATGATCAGGTTTTCAGAGGTTTGGGAATATACTATTTCATTGCAGCTGATGAATCACAAAAAGAAGCTATTAGAAAAATTGTTGACGATATGTCAAACTGGGCACATCTTAAAAACAATATGAATGTAATGCTTGAAAATGGAGAAGATATTAGCACTGAACTGATAGGTGGCTGGCGTGCACTTGACGGTGTTACTGGCCCTTCTGGAGGCTCTATTATGGCAACAACAGGCTTGAAAATTGCATATATGATTACTGGCAATAAAGAAGTGAAAAAGCTTTACGACAAATGGGTGAGCATTTTAAAGTATAGAGAATATAAAGATTCAGAAGAAAGCTTTATGGGTGAGGCACGAAAAAATTATGATGATACAGATCATTTGCTCCCGGATCTTTATCTCTTAAATTTAATCGAAGAAGATGAGGATCTCCTGGCATTTTACAGAAAATGTGTGAAAGATTCATGGAGCGTACACAAGAACGACAAACTATCATGGTTTAATTATATTTATCAGGCAGTTCTTGGTGATGAATATGGTGATAGTGAAGGTTCAACATGGAATCTACAATCATTTCCAACAAACAGAATTTTACAACCTCAAATGAATAGCATACGAAACGATATTGAGTTCTTTACTAAAGATGGAGGGAAACAAGCTCTCCATCCTTTACCGGTTTATGCACATCCATCAGACAACGAATATGAGTGGAAAAGATCTCCCTACGCTTTGGATGGCTGGCATAGCCGAACAGTTAAAGCTCTGGAAATATCACCATACGATAATTATGTACAATTCGCCGTGGAAAAGAACGGCAGTGCTTACCTAAGTTTAACCAAAGGGGAAACCTGGGGAAAAATAGATGAACTTTCCGGAGTCAGCGATATTCTTTTCTTTTCAAACTCCAGATGGCTCGTTGTTGCAGCAACTGACCATGGTATTTATCGTTCTTTTAACTGTGGGGAAGGCTGGGAAAAATCTTCCGATCTGATTGTAGATCATTTTTATCAGCATACAATGGAATCAAATACTATTTATGCGGTTTCGCCTGAGGGAATATATCTTAGTAAAGATTTTGGAGCATGGGGAGTAGCTGAAGAATGGGACTTAATAAGTGGCAAAACTCCAGACTTATCATCTAAAAATTTTGCTATTGAAATTGATGGTGATAAATTGAAAATGTATATGCTAACATCTCAAGGATTGTACATAAAAGAAAGTGAAAATTCATCCTGGACAACTCCAAAACAAACAATTCGTGGAAGAGGGTTTAGTGAATTAATGTCGTTTCCGGGGAAGCCAATATGGACAAGGGTTCATAATGGGAGGATATTTAGTGCAATTTATATTTCAGAATGGGTTTATACCGGGAATATTATTATTGTAAGTGAAGATGAAGGTAGAACATGGACTCCAATTGTCAAAGATTTAGATCCTCTTTACAAATGGATGGTTCATGCAAAAAACGGTATATCGTTATCAGTAAGCGATTTAACAAATTATATAGATGAATTTAATATGCTTTCAATTCAGGATATTATTATTGATAAAGAGGACAGCGATACATGGTATGGAATGATAGAAACTGGTATGGCTATTACACATGATGCTGGTAAAACATGGGAAGTAAGCAATAAAGGATTATATATTCCAAGAGTAAATGCAATCTTTTCTTCAAGGTATTCCAAAGAAATTTATGTAAGCACCCCTGCAGGTATGTATGTAAGTGATGACAAAGGGAAATCATGGGATGATACTTCATTGATACTGAATGACTATGGAGCACTCAGAGCAGAAATAGGAGGTGTCGGATATCTTGAAGCATATTGGCTGGGTATGTACCACGGATTTATTACAAAAGAGGAGGCTAATCGGGTATGGTGGAAAAGTAATTAACTCAACAAAGCTATTATTATGAGTTATAATAAACACCAAAAATAAAGAGAAATTAAATCTTTGAAAGGCTTCGAAAAATTAAGCCTTAAAGCCGGCGTAAGCAAAGAAGTTTCTTTTAAAATAGCCAAAGCTGATCTTAGTTTTTACGATGTTGAATCGAAAAGCTGGATAGCAGAGCCTGGAAAATTCGAGGTTCTTATTGGTAGTTCTTCAAGAGATATCTGCCTAAAAGATAGATTCAAATTGATGCCTGATGCTAAGTGAATTATTTATTAATAATTTATATTAAAATTAAAAATTTTTTCCCTAAATTATACAATTGAAATTAAGGGGTCTGGTTGTGCTAATGATGAACCTTAATAAAAAATTATGATTGCCATAATAAATAATAACAGCCTTTTTCTTTTTTACCATATTGATAAAAAGAAATTTCATATAA
>CAYXQX010000392.1:0-4489 GCA_964467485.1 uncultured Porphyromonadaceae bacterium
GTGATTGTCGAATTTTTCTCTTAGTTTTTTAAGTTGTTCAAGTGACTCCAGGTGTTTTTTATGACTATAATATCCGGAGATCTTATGAATAAAGGTGCCGAATCCGTATTTGTAAGATATCCAGTTTAATACCTGGAAACCAGAATTTCTTTCGAGTCCGGATTTTGAGATACAAACAGCGCTGGGTCTCCATTCCATACCCTGATTTTTGGATTTCTTTTTTTGAAGGAACACCTGAAGGTTTCTGTTAAGTTGAAACAGGGAGTTGATAAATATTCCCGACAAGCCTTGTCTTTTTTTATGATATGAATTAATGTATAAATACAGCAAAAATATCAGACCGACTGCAAATGCAGCATAGAGTGTGTTTATCTTAAACATTACCCATATAGCAACAACAAACCCAAGAAGGGAAATGTACCATCTGGATTTGAAGGATGGTCTGTAGGATGGTGAAGAGCCAAAATGGTTAAGGAAAGAAATCAGGCACAAGGATCCATAGGTAAGCATAAAGAACATTGAGATGATTTCGGCTACGGCATTAATATCTCCCAGAGCCACAAAAAACAGAGCTATAATACAGCTTACCAGAGTCGCATTAAATGGTTCATTGTTATCTGATTTTCCCTTAGCCAGAAAGTTGTTTAATTTTTTTGATGGAAAAGTTCTATCTGCAGCCAGGGCCTGAAGAGTTCTGGGAGCTACCATTACTGAACCCAGAGCGGATGATACTGTTGAGGCTGCAAGTCCGAGAGGGATAATGAGGAAACCAAATATTGCAACCTTGCTCATAATGAGTTGGTTGTCGATCATTTCTTGAGGAGATGCTGATTTTGCGATTTTAAAAATTATAAAAATGTATACTATCAATCCAACTACTGTTGCTGAAATTGTACCCCATGGGATTGATTTGGCAGGGTTTTTTAGATCACCGGATAAACCAACACCAGCCGTCATGCCAGTGAAGGCAGGAAATATTATTGCGAATACCATGAAGAAGTCATTCATGTTCTTCATCTCCGCGTCTCTCAGGGAATAGCTGGCAGGAGCTGCCTCAGTTGGGGAACCAAGAAAAAACAGGATTAGTGATAATGCCAGGATAGCGACTACGACATACAGGGCTTTTACTCCAAGATTGGCTCCTTTCTTGAGTATAATAGCGCTTAATCCAAGCATGACAGGGATGCTGATTGCTTGTCGGGGTAAAACGAAATCCCAGCTCTCAGAGACCCAGTTAAACAGAAATTCAAATGCCTCGGTAAAAGCTATAATATAGAATGCCACACTAATAGCCTGACTGAGGAACAGGGCAATTCCTATTGTCCCTCCAATATTTAGTCCAAAAGAGCGTGAAATGATGAAGTATTCACCACCGCCTTCCACACGTTTATTAGTGGCGATCTCAGATATAGCTAAGGCTGTAGGAATGGTTACCAGGTGGCCAAGAAGGACAATCAGGATAATTCCCCAAAAACCAAGGGTACCGATGGCAAAACCAAAGCGAAGGAACAATATTGCTCCTAGTATTGTTGAGATAGCAGTAAAAAAAACGGGTGCTGTTCCAAATCTTTTAAACGTGTTTGTTTTTTCATCCATTTCTAAGAGATTTTTAAGAGCTGGTGCATACTTTACGAATTTAGTATTTTAGGGAAAACAAAAAAGAGCTGAACCACCCTTTCTTTTCTTATTTTTGTTGCTTGAGAAAAAATTATGGAGAAAAGACCACTGATACTGATTACCAATGATGATGGGTATAAATCACCAGGGATTAAGGATATTACAGCTGTTGCAAGAGATTTTGGGGATGTTGTTGTAGTTGGACCGGATAAGGGGCACTCAGGAATGTCACATGCTGTAACTCTTACAAAGCCAATAAGATTCACTCTTAAATCGGAAGAACCCGGATTGAAGGTATATTCTTGTACCGGTACTCCTGCCGACTGCGTTAAAATTGCACTCAACCAGATACTGGATAGAAGGCCGGATTTGCTACTTTCCGGAATCAATCACGGATCAAATTCGTCAGTGAGCCTCTTCTATAGTGGTACTGTTGCTGCTTGTATTGAAGGTTGCATGAATGGCATCAACTCAATTGCTTTGTCTGTTGATGATCATTCCATTAATGCCGATTTCCGATTGGCACACAAGTATGCTAAACGAATTATTCCTGAGGTTCTGGCCCAGGGATTACCCGATAGTACCTGTCTGAATATCAACTTCCCCAAGATATCGCCTGAAGAATGCCGGGGAATCAAAGTTTGTCGACAAGCTAAGGGTGTTTGGAATGAGGAGTTTGATCAACGTGTTGATCCCTATGGACGCAATTATTACTGGCTTACCGGCTATTTTAGTAATCTTGAGCCTGGTGAAGTGGATACCGATGACTGGGCCCTGCAACAAAATTTTGCCGTCATCGTTCCTATAAAGGTAGATGTGACAAATTATGAGGCCATCGACCAAATTAAAAAATGGAAGCTGGACGGAGAATGAAAAAACTTGATAAGATATATTGGGGGGCCCTATTAGGAATACTTCTTCCGGCAGTTGCCCTATACGTTTTTTATAAGATTAGATACGATCATATGTTGCTCGGCAATTTTCTCCGATCTTTCCATACGATGGGCATATTGACACATATTATCTCATTGTCAGTTATACCAAACCTGATTTTGTTTTTTCTGTTCATGCGAAAGAATTATCTCAAAGGTGGGAGGGGAGTCCTTCTTGCAACCTTCGTATTTGCATTTATGGTTCTGATTATTCGTTTTACCTGAAAACCCTAAGATTGTGAAGTACTTCCTGATAGCGGGTGAACTTTCTGGAGATCAGCATGCTGGCCGTCTGATGCAAGCTTTGCGTGAAAAAGATCAGGAGGCTGAGTTTCAGTTTTTGGGAGGCGACAATATGTCCCAATTTGGTGGTAAACCCATAGTTCATATAAAGGAAATGGCCTTTATGGGTTTCACTAAGGTCCTTGCCAACCTGGGAAAAATCAGGATAAATTTTCAGAAGGCTAGGCATGCGATAATAAAGTTTTATCCTGATGTTATCATTTTCGTTGATTATCCCGGATTTAATCTTCGTATGGCTAAATGGGCAAAAAGCAGGGGGTATAGCACTCATTACTACATTGCACCTGCTGTTTGGGCATGGAATACTAGGCGTGTTTATAAGCTGAAAAAATATTGCGACCGGCTTTATTCGATTCTGCCTTTTGAGAAAGATTTCTTTAAAAAATATGGTCTGGATGTGGATTACGTGGGAAATCCTGTTTATGAGGATATTGAAAGGATACAAGCTGATTTGCCTGATGTTAATCCTACCGAAAGCAGAAAGATTGCCTTGCTTCCGGGCAGTCGTCGACAGGAGATTCAACGAGTTCTCCCGGAGATGTTGGCGGTGATAGATCATTTCGAGGAATATGAATTTGTTATTGCAGCTATGGATAGCCATAAGGCATTGTACGATAGTTTAATACCAAAGGATTGCAGAGTGAGCCTTGAGTATAACAGGCCACTGGAGATTCTGAACGAATCGGCAGCGGCACTAGTTACATCAGGAACTGCCACGCTTGAAACGGCTCTTATGGGAATCCCTCAGATAGTGTGTTACAAAGCAGGTCATTTATCATATCTGATCGCAAAAAGCTTAATAAAGGTGGAGTATATAAGTTTGGTAAACCTGATATTAAATGGGCCGGCTATTCCTGAGCTAATACAAGGCAATTTAAAATCTGAATATATCATCGATTGTCTCAAAAGTATTTTGCCAGGTGGTCCAAATCATGAGGATCAACTGGAAATATCTGATTTGGTGAGGGAAAAGCTAGGAGACGCCAAGGTGTCAAATGTGCTGGCAGAACTGATAACCAGTCGGTTGAACTCCTTGGGATAGCAGGGAAATTTTTCTAACTTTGTGCCCGCTGGAATAATCCGGATAAAAATGTTAGCACTTTTCAGACGAGAAATAAATAGTTTTTTTAGCTCCCTAACAGGATACGTTGTTATAGTAGTATTCCTGGTGATGAACGGCCTTTTCCTATGGGTTTTTTCGGGGGAGTTCAATATTCTTGAATCAGGGTATGCAAATCTTGATTCGATGTTCATCCTGGCTCCTTTGGATTTTCTTTATCAAGTGCCTGCTGTTACTATGCGTCTTTTTTCTGATGAAAAGAGATCGGGCACAATGGAACTGCTGTTTACCAGGCCTTTGACAGATCTCCAGATAATTATGGCTAAATACCTGGCGGGTCTGGTTTTGGTAATATTATCCCTGTTGCCTACGCTGGTATATTATATATCAGTCTATTATATGGGTAATCCTGTTGGTAATCTGGATGTTGGAGGATTTTGGGGATCATTCCTGGGCTTATTTTTCCTTGCAGCCGTTTATGTAGCAATCGGGCTGTTTACTTCGGCCTTGTCGGATAATCAGATTGTTTCATTTATTCTTGGTGTTCTATTTTGTTTCTTAGTCTTTCTTGGCTTTG
>CAYXQX010000393.1:0-4485 GCA_964467485.1 uncultured Porphyromonadaceae bacterium
GTCAAATCCGGCTACCTGCTCAGCAACAAGCTTAACAGCATTTTCATTCTTTGGTGTATTAGCCGATTGACTGTTGTATGTGTAGTCCATTCCGGCATGAAACAGACCAATTATTACATCAGGATTTTCATCTTTTTTTATTTTATCAATCCAGAGGGAGGCCGATTTTACCATGTCGGTAAATTCCATTCCCGACCATATATCGGGAGGCAACCATGTTGGAATGGCAGGGGTTATCAGACCTAAAACAGCCACTTTTACTCCTCCTTTGTTAATTATACTATAGGGTTCGAAATATGGTTTTCCATTATCAGTGCGAATGGCATTGGCAGCAAGCCAGGGGAAGTTGGATTCACTCACCAGCTTGTCATATACAGGGTGCCCGGCTTCAATATCATGATTACCCATAGTAGCCGCGTCGTACTGCATAAAATTTAATACCCGGGCACAAATATGAGGCTCATCAGTTTTCTCGAAGCTGGAGTAGTAAACAACCGGGTCGCCTTGAATAATATCTCCATTATCAAGAAGAATAATATCCTGATCGGTGTTTTGTTTTTCCTCATTAATAAGGCTTTGTACTCTGGAAAGTGATACCGGGATTTCCCTGCCGGTATTTATGTCAATAGGGAAAAAGGAACCATGGACATCGGTAGTGACGATGATTTTGAGGTTTTTGGTTTTGGGCTGGCAGCTAATCAGAGCAAAAAGCAGAGCTGGCAGCAAAAAGAGGCGATATCCTGATTTCATCTTCTAAGTTTTATTACTGTAAAGAAAACAAAAAACCGGCAGGTATTTCCATTAGCCTGGGGGCTGAATCGAAACCTGCCGATACATTTAATAGGACCTGAAATTATATCAGGATATTAATTTATTGGTCTAATTATTGGGTTGACCAAAACCCCTGCCATGAAAATCTCTCCTGCCAACCGGGCTGCCATTGCCTCCTCTTTTTCCGTCCCTGATACCCGATGTGCGTTTGCCTCTTACTCCTTGTCTCATGCTATTCCAATAACCTAATGATTCAAGTTTCTCTACTTGTTCCGGACTAAAAATGCTTTTCATTTCATCTCTGTTTGCAATCTGTTTCTTCATCAGCTCACCTTTCATGAGGGAGATATCATCGATAGTTTTATCGATTGCTGTTTTGTCTCTCTCCGGAGCACTGAGAAGGGTTTTCAGGCTTGCATTTTTCTCCCCAAGAAGATTTTGCTGATATCTCATATCTTTTTGATGATCCAGCCTCATTGAGGATAATTTTTCTTGTTGATCTTCACTTAGAACCAGAACTGTATTAAGCCTGCTTTTTCCATCCTGAATTCCCATCCTGACTTTTCCATCGCGCATTGCCATTCTGCCTTTTTCAGTCTGTATATTTTGTCCTTCTTGACCTCTTTGACTTCTTTGTGCGAATGCTGAACCTGACATGATTAGCAGTATTGCCAGTATACTGATTTTTGATAAAATTTTTCCGTTCTTCATTTTAAATCCTCCTAAATTTGTTTACATGCTTTTGATGCATAAAACTCCGAAGGGTTTAAAATGAGAAGTGAAATTTTTTCAGGTGACGGTACAAATGTTACTTGGATTCAATTAGTTTCAGGGCTTCCTCCAGTGTATTGTCGATCTTTTGAATGATGGGGTAAAAGCCCTCATTATCAAGGAGATTCCTGCTAATGTAAGCCTTGGTTTGAGTTAGAATTACCCTTTTTGATTCCTCGATTTCACTCATCTCGATTTTTACTCCATTTTTTTCTGCATAAGAGAGTAATTCTCTTAGAAGAGGTCCGTCTTCAAGGTAATCAGCAATCTGATCTGCCGTAGAAAAAGCACTCAATGACTCTCGGTTGACGTCGGAATATTTTAAGGCAAACCTGTAAATTGTACCGGCCCTGGTAAGTTTCATCAGAGAAGGTGTCACTCCTGTGGTGTCATAAGGAACAAAATGGTCAGGCATTATTCCTCCGCCCCCATAAACGATTCTTCCGCCCGGGGTTTCGAATTTAAGGGAGTCGGCCAGATGAATACTATCTTCTTCAAGCAGTTCGCCCTGACTAAACCGCTTGTGGAAGTCGAGGTAGTAGTCCTCTATCCCATTCGTGTAATCTCTTTGAATGCACCTGCCGGTAGGAGAATAGTAGCGGGCAGTAGTTAGTCTGAGTGCTGATCCATCGGACAGGGTTGCCTGTTCCTGAACAAGTCCTTTTCCGAAAGAACGCCTGCCAATAATAATCCCTCTGTCGTTATCCTGAATGGCCCCGGCAACAATTTCGGAAGCGGAGGCAGAGTTCTCATCTATTAATACGGCTAGTGTTATGTCTTCGCCAAGCATTTGTTGGGTTGCATAGAAATCCTCCCTCTTCCTGTTATTACCTTGGGTATATACTATTAATTGATCTTTATCCAGGAAAGCATCAGAGATACGTATTGCAGGCCTCATTATTCCGCCCGAATTGCCTCTTAAATCAAGAATTAAATTTGTACAGCCTTGATCCTTAAGCTTCTTAAGATGCTCCGTAAACTCTGAGTATGTAGTTTGGGAGAAAGTAGTGATCTTCATATAACCTGTTTCATCGCTCATCATGTATGAAACATCTACGCTGTATAAAGGTATTTTACCTCTGGTGATTGTGAAATCTATAGGTTCTTCAACATCTTTCCTTGCAACTCCCACATTTACCTCAGTTCCATTCGGTCCACGCAACATGCTGATAATAGAATCTTCCGGCATTTTCACACCGGCTACTGTGCTGTCGTTGACACTGACTATACGGTCGCCCGCCAGGATGCCAATTTTTTCGGAGGGGCCTCCTCTTACTGCTTGTATTACCAGTATTGTGTCGTTCTGCATGTTAAACTGAACACCAATACCATCGAAATTTCCCCTTAATGTTTCATTTACCCCAGCCAGATCTCTGGGAGGTATATAATGACTGTGAGGATCAAGATTTTTAATTATTTCTGGTATCAGGAGATCATAAAATTTATTAATGTCAATCGAATCCACATAGTTATGTTCAATATGGTTTAGTATCGAAGAAATTTTATCCGGATGTGAAAAGTTCCCCATCGGGGTCATTTGCCTGGCATTAAACTGGATAGCATAACCTAGTAGAATCCCGGCAGTAATTGCGCTGGCAATTATAAGGGGCAAAAAGACCCTTAGTCTGTTTCTGTCTTTATTCACCTAATCAAATTCTAGATAATCAGTAATAATATTTGCACGTTGAAGGAGTTTGAGGCCGTCTTCGTTTCTGTACTTTTCACTAAATACAACTCTTGTCACACCTGCCTGAATAATAAGTTTTGCACATTCGATACAGGGTGATGCAGTAATATATAGGGTTGAGCCCAGGGAGCTTTGATTTGTTTTGGCCACTTTGGTTATTGCATTAGCTTCGGCATGCAGCACGTAGGCTTTAGTTGCGCCTGTTTCATCCTCACACACATTTTCAAAACCCATAGGAGTACCATTATATCCATCAGATATAATCATCTTATCCTTAACCATTAAGGCCCCAACCTTCCTCCGTTCACAATAGGAGTTCTGAGCCCAGATATTTGCCATCCGGAGATATTGAATATCAAATTGTTTTTGTTTTTCCCCATAAGGATTTATGGAATCCATCGTTATAACAGTGTTTTGTGTTAATACTGATTTGTTTAACAAGTGGGACAAAGATAATGTTTCGTTTCCTCACATCATGGTTTTTTGAACTATTCATGATGGCTGGCATTTTTTTCAGTATATTTATATATCCTCAATTAAAACTATTTTATCATGATTAAAACACTCCCCATAATTTTAATTGGATTGGGAATCAGCTTTGGCTGCCTCAGTCAGGATCTTCCGGAGGTAATAGCCTTGCGGGAGATTGAAATACACGAAGAAACTAATGAAGTAATTTTTAAAAACTATTACCGTAAATGGTGTGATGTTCTGGAGGAGAAAACTAAAGGGATGAGTGGCTGGTTAATGAAAGGCGACCGGGGTAATCGGGTTAACAAATATGTTTTTGCCTATGGATTTGATTACAAAGCGGCCAGAGACTATTATTTTCCAACAATACCACCTGCTGATTATAAGCAGTTTTATGCTCTTCCTCAGGAAGCTCTTGGCAAACTTCCGGCAGGTGTGGAGGGGACAAATACATATACGGATTTTGTGGTTTTGGGTTATAAGGACATCGTAAGGCCAATGATGGGAGAGGTAATAGGGATTCATTATCTTGATGTTAAACCAAGAAAAGAAAGTGATTTGGAGAAGTTTGCAACACGGGAATTCAATGAAGCTATGTATGGTAAAATTCCGGGTTTGAACTTGTATGTCATGAAGGGTGATCGAGGCGATATGAAGGGTAAATATATCCTTGTTTATGTATTTGATACAGTTGAGCGCAGAGAGGGTTATTTGCCCAAGGGTGAAGATCCATCAGAGGATTTCAAAAATGCTATGTTTCCTCTGATGGATGTTTATGATAAGCT
>CAYXQX010000394.1:0-4479 GCA_964467485.1 uncultured Porphyromonadaceae bacterium
CTAGTAGATAGTCACCCCATATTTGCCCTGCCGTATCGAGAAATTAGGGGCTTTCTCGGCTGAGGAGTAGTATACCTACTTACTTGTCAAAAACAACCGTAGCTGGCTGCCAGGTCACAGGATCTCCATTAATATCGTGGGAATAACTAATTACCTCCATCCATTTCGGAAATACCTTTATTAAGAGATAAGCTTCTTCTCTATTTGGGTAAAAGGCATCCCATTCATCTTTCCAACGCTTCTCTTTTTCCTTTGGATCATCAACCAAGAGAGCTGTTCCATGGATAGTTACATATCCCGTTTCTTCGGCATTTATATAATACAGAGTAACCCTGGGATCGTTCCTAATCTGATCCACTTTTCTGCTTTTGGAATTAGTTCCAAACCAGACTGTCAGGTCTTTTTCCGGTTCAAAAGCGTCCATAGGCCTGATCCTGGGATGACCTTCCTTGTCTAAGGATATCAGACCGCAGGATTTTGCTGAGGTAATTATCTCGCGTGCAGCAGCAATCAGTTTAGCCCTGGCTGAATCTGCTGAATCTGAATCCTGACAATTGCTATTGCAAGGCAACAATAAAATAAGGGATATAAAGATTATAAAAGTATTCCTTAGCGATTTAAACATGGTACTTATTTTATATTTAATTTTCGACTATCTTACTGGTTAATAATCCGATACCTCGAGTCCCATCCTTATCAACAGCACAGTAAAACATGTAATAAGTTTTATTTGTCAGAGTCCAGACCACTCATTTAAGGATTGAGATTCAAAGTAATCAATTAAGAGAATTATACTTTCCTGATTGTTGTATTCTACACCATGTTTTTTTACATATGCTTTGAATAAATCATTCTTTACCTGTAAAGAATCAGTGGGGGTCAATTTAGCGATAAGATTCAAGGCCTTCAAAACATTCTTATCGTTTTTCAAGGCAGTATCGGTAATACTCCTAAGGATCATTTGAAGAATTGTCTTGATTGTAAGATGGAGGTGGTTGAGATAATTGCTGACCTGACCTAATCTCATAAAATGCCGTTTTACCTACTGCATTTTACTTTTTCTGGAACTTTCTGGGACTGAGAGTACTTTCATGTACCCTAAACAGGTCGTAACTAATTTGACAGAATGGTGAAGTAAAAACAGCCCACCAACTTAAATATAGCTAACCCAACAGCTTGTTTAATACAATGCGCCTTTGTATTACTGTTGGTGCTCTGGGCGCACCTCATCCTTTATGCAGCGGAATGATAAACCGAATTTTGTATTGCAAAATACAGGTTTGAATATATGAATCATCCTCTTGACTCAAGACAATTGCTTGTCCATTATTTGCGGATTGGAAACAATTGTCAATTGAAGTCCGTAGTATAACTAAGGACTTGAATAGGTGCAATATGAACTAAATCTACCACAATGAAAACATCATTTTATTATCTCCTTTCAAGTGTATTAATGATAATTATAGGCACAGGAAAATCATCTGTTCAGGATATTGGTGGTGGAACGGTAAAGTATGAACAAGTAATTATGTACAATTTCTCATCAATCCGTGACGATGAAGGAATGGATAATAATGAATGGAATAATTTCATAGTTGGATTACCCAAGGAGGGCAAGGCAGTGACCGTTCTGCACTTTTCAGGAAAAGTAGCCTTCTATGAAGAAGATATAACTGTACATGAGGCACAACCAAAACGACTACAAAGATTACTTAATAGTGCTAATCGTGGAAATCCACCCGAACCTAAGCTAAAGAAAGTGTATTATGATTTCGGGAAAAACGAGAAAATTGAGCAGGTAGAATTTATGACCCGAGATTTCCTTGTTAAATCAGGTATTGAAAAGCAAGACTGGAAAATTAGTGATAAAAAGAAAAACGTGTTAAAATACATCTGTTTGGGTGCTGTAAAACAAAAGGGAAACAGTACCATCACAGCTTGGTTTGCTTCAGATATCCCGATTTCAACTGGCCCTGCAGAGTATTATGGATTACCCGGTCTGATTTTAGAAATAGCCGTAAACGGAGTTGTTACATACACCGCTACTTCGATTGATCTAACTCCACCAAAGATGAGATTGTTGTCATTGCCAAAGGATGGTAAAAAAGTAAATCAAAAAGAATTTGACAAGATCGTAAAAGAAAAAGTAGAAGAATATAAAAAGGAAAAAGCTGAGGGTATGCGGAGAGAGAGAAAGAGAGAAAGAGACAGAGAGAGATAATGATTTGCACAGAGGATCAGAACCTTCTGCCTGATTCATTCTTACTACCAAATGACTGTCTGCCAGTATTATTCTTATCCAAGCCTTTAAGATGGTCTTCTATTTTTGATCCTAACGCTAAGGGCTGAATAGCTGGACTATTGCTTTTGTTTATTCTTTTCATTCTGCTAAAGTCATATGCAATCCTTAAAATTAGGGATTCCTTATTGTTATATATATTGTAATTACGAATCAGCGTAGTCCTTGTAGTATAACAAGCTTTAACGCTTTGTATGCTGTCAATTAACAACTATAAAGATAACAATTAACTAGCCTCTATTATCCTGTTATAACTTTCTAATTGTTGTCCTATATATAATTAAGCAATACGCATTGCTGTTTCTGTTTTATACCACTTTAGTATTTTATTTATATAGGAAAAGTGGTATTGTCCGCTGTCCGATTTACTATAAAGCTGGACGGACAGGACATGGAAGTATTATTCCAATTCAATAAGAAGGGGAGCTTTGATGTTAATGGTCTGCGCTCTCACGAATAATTTTATAAAATATTTTAGAAAAACTTACTGCTGAAAGATTGATGGGTGAGATTGATAAACAACTATTGTGTTGATAAATAGCTAGACAAGTTAATTGTTTTTTATAACTTGCAGATAATTAATTAATTACTAAAAGCCTTAGCCATGAGAATCCTTATTATTGGGTTCATTGTATTTGTGATTTGGTCCATTTTTTCTGTCTGGCTTTATGTAGAAAAGCTAAAGCCTGCAACGAATGGTATGATAACTGTACAGTCAGCCCCTGAAATCCAGACCACATTGGCAGATTCTGTTATCCAGCTAGAAACATTAATACCCAATGACATGATGATTTACTTT
Organism: uncultured Porphyromonadaceae bacterium; assembly: GCA_964467485.1. Classification (GTDB taxonomy): domain Bacteria; phylum Bacteroidota; class Bacteroidia; order Bacteroidales; family UBA12481; genus JAUVKA01. The sequence continues at coordinate 3,099 of CAYXQX010000394.1, forward strand.
GATTTTGATGATGCCAGATTCAAAAACGATTCGCAAATAGATAATAGCGTTATTGAATTTAAAAAATGGCTTGATAAGAATCCAGAATCAATGCTTTCAATTAAGGGCTATACCGATAATATTGGAACATCGGAATATAATCAGAAGCTGGGACTTGAAAGAGCCCAGGCTGTACAGAATTATTTCCAAAGCAAAGGTGTTGATGCCGCTAAAATAATAGTTGATTCTAAAGGAGAAGATCAGCCAATAAATGATCAAACTACCGAAGAGGGTAGGGCAAAGAATAGAAGAGCAGTAATAACAATTATAAACTAGAATTATGAATCCACTTTCTATAATATTAGTACAATCAGCCATTGGGTCAGTATTTGTAATTATTTTATTATTGCTGGTAGCAGCTGTTATCGGATTTTTTACAGCTTGGCTTTATTCGAAATCTATTTACACTCCTGTCGTTAAAAGTCTTGAAGATGAGAAGGTCGAGTTGAATAAGCAAATTCATGGATTAAAGGACAATGCCGTCAACCTAAATAGTAAGATCGACAAGCTTAATGACAAAGTCAGTAAACTTGAAAAGGAGATAGCCAAAAAAAAGAAGTAAATGAATCTTCGGACTTCTTGATTAATTTTCCTAAAACAGGACTTCTTGGCGGAAGTAGATTAAATTTATCAATAGGAATCATAGTACGAATTTGCTCCTATTCTTTTCAATCAGATTTCTATACATCCCCTGGCGAGGATTTGCTGCAAGTGGTCGTAACAATGAATAGGCCATATTTGCTATACACTTCCACGAAATTACCATGATTTCCATAAAGGTAGGTGAAACCACTTCCCAACCCAGTTAGTCCCTCTTTTCTCATTAGGGTAGGGTGAAAAGGGGGGAAGAGATACTTGAAATATCAGAAAAAAGAAACCCACCCAGATTGTTTTATCCCCACAAAAGTTTTCTGATGGTTTTCAAAAAGTGTATTTTAGTTTTTGCATATATACAGTCCGAAATGTTTGAAGACTTACACAAAGGAGGGCAACCATGGCCACCTATTTCGCAAATTATTATGAAAATTACTGTTGTTGGAATAATACTTCTTCAATGCCTGTTGTTATCTTGTAAAAACAAAGAGAACTCCGATGAGATTCAAAATATTAACTTTCTGGAAAAAGCTATTGGGGAAAATGGAATAAACGAAATCGTCGAAAAAATTAAAATTGTGGAATTTGATGACAACATTGATTCATATTTTTCAAATCCCAAAAAAGTCATTGTTTCTGATGAAAGAGTATATGTTCTGGACAAATTTAATGGAAGAAGTATAATAAAAGTATTTACAAAAGATTGTGATTTTATCAATATGCTTGATTTCTTTGGAAAGGGACCTGG
>CAYXQX010000395.1:0-4464 GCA_964467485.1 uncultured Porphyromonadaceae bacterium
TTTTAGAGACAAGGTGAAAGAGAAGTTTGATTTCAAAATAAGAAAAACCGTATAATATAAGAGATATGAACACGGTCGTTATAACGATTCTGAGTTTAAGTGTCATAGGTGTGCTTGCCGCAGTAATATTATATCTTATTGCGCAGAAGTTTAAGGTTTATGAGGATCCTAGGATTGATCAGGTAGAAGAAGTTCTTCCCGGTGCAAATTGCGGAGGTTGCGGTTTCCCCGGATGCAGGGGATTTGCGGAGGCTTGCGTCAAAGCTGAAGAATTGGATGATTTGTTTTGTCCGGTTGGTGGAAATTCATGCATGGGAGATGTGGCCAGAACCCTGGGTAAGGAAGCTGTTGAAAAGGCTCCTGAGGTAGCTGTTGTCAGATGTAATGGTACGCCTGAGCACAGAATGCGAACTAACCAGTATGATGGGGCTGGCAGCTGTACTATTGCCCATAATCTGTATTCTGGTGATACCGCTTGCGAGTTTGGATGCCTGGGATTAGCTGATTGTGTTGATGTTTGTAACTTCGATGCAATTCATATGAATCCCGAAACTTTATTACCCGAGGTAATAGATGATGCCTGTACTGCCTGTGGTGCTTGTGTTATTGCATGTCCAAGGAATATTATAGAGTTGAGAAAGAAGAATAAAAAGGATAGGAAGATATTTGTGTCATGCGTCAATATGGCAAAAGGAGGAGTGGCTAAGAAAGCCTGTGAGGTGGCTTGCATAGGTTGCAAGGCTTGTGTCAAGGTCTGTCCTTATGATGCAATCGTGGTGGAGAATTTCCTCGCATATATTGACCCTGAAAAATGTAAGTTATGCAGGAAATGTGTGGAAGTATGTCCCACACATTCCATTCTTGAAATAAACTTCCCCGTGAGGAAACCAAAAGTGGAGACCAAAACGGAAGAACCTGAGAAAGTATAATTTCTGAATTTAAGATATAGGAGGAAATAATATTGAAAACATTTCCCAAAGGTGGTATTCATCCCCCGGAAAATAAACTTGCAAGAAGTGCAGCTATTAAAACCTTTCCCATTCCAGGGCAGGTTAAGATACCTGTTGCCCAGCATCTTGGAGCCCCGGCCAAGACCCTTGTTGCCAGAAACGACCAGGTGAAGGTAGGGCAGATGATCGCGGAATCAGGAGGATTTGTGTCCTCTAACATTCATTCATCAGTGTCTGGTAAGGTGCTGAAGGTTGACCAACTGCCCGATGCATCTGGCTATAAGCAAAGCATGATTGTGATTGAGGTGGAAGGAGATGAGTGGCTGGAAACTATTGATCGGGACGAGAACCTGATAACAGATATCAGTGCCTCAAGAGAAGAGATAGTTGCAAAAACTCTCGAAATGGGTATAGTTGGGCTTGGCGGTGCTACATTCCCTACACATGTTAAACTTTCTATACCTCGAGGCAAGAAGGCTGAGGTGTTGATCTTGAATGGGGTAGAGTGTGAACCCTACCTAACTTCTGATCATCGTCTGATGTTGGAAAAAGGGGAAGAGATGCTGGTTGGGACCAAGGTATTGATGAAGGCTCTCGATGTGAGTAAGGCATATATCGGTATTGAAAATAATAAGCCTGACGCTATCAAGCATTTATCTCAAATTGCTTTAAAATATGACGGCGTTGAAGTTGTACCTCTTAAGGTTATATATCCGCAAGGAGGAGAAAAACAGCTCATTAAGGCTATTACGGGACGGGAAGTTCCTTCTGGAGGACTGCCTATAGATGTTGGAGCTGTGGTTCATAATGTTGGAACAACTTTCGCTGTTTATGAGGCCGTTCAAAAGAATAAACCACTATTTGAGCGTGTTGTGACAGTTACCGGGAAGGATGTTAAAAAGCCTGCCAATTATATGGTTCGTATTGGGACATCCATAAGCGAACTCCTGGAAGCATCAGGTGGAGTCCCGGAAAGCACAGGTAAAATAGTTAATGGTGGTCCTATGATGGGTAAAGCTATTAGCTCAACCGATATTCCTGTAACAAAAGGAACATCAGGAATCGTCCTTATACCCAAAGAGGAATCAAAAAGGCAAAGTGTGCAAAATTGTATCCGCTGTGGTAAATGTATCACCGTTTGTCCGATGGGCTTAGAGCCATATTTGCTTATGAGTTTATCAGAAGCAAACCGCTGGGAGGATGTTGAACAAAACAAGGCAATGGACTGCATTGAATGTGGATCCTGTAGCTATACATGCCCGGCTAGCCGGCCCCTGTTGGATTATATCCGCTTAGGGAAATCAACTGTAAGTAAAATCATCAGATCGAGGAATAAATAATGAGCACCAGCAATCTGATTACCGTATCACCCTCACCCCATTCCTTTGGAAAGGAAAATGTGAGCGGAATAATGTACAGGGTCATACTGGCCCTCGTGCCGGCACTGGCTTTGTCACTGGTTTTCTTTGGCTTAGGTGCACTAATAGTTACTTCTGTAGCAATAGTGTCCTGTGTCCTGTTTGAATACCTTATTGCCAAATTTGTATTAAAGACCGATTCCACCATTAATGATGGTTCTGCTATCCTTACCGGGTTGTTGCTGGCTTTTAATGTGCCCAGTAACTTGCCTATATGGATAATAATCATTGGGTCACTTGTAGCTATCGGAGTGGGGAAAATGTCTTTTGGCGGATTAGGAAAGAATCCTTTTAACCCAGCATTGGTGGGAAGAGTCTTCTTATTGATTTCTTTTCCGGTACAAATGACTAGCTGGCCAAAGGTTATTGAATCAAGAATGGCCTATCTGGACGCCACAACCGGAGCAACCCCTTTGAGCATCCTCAAAGAAGGATTGAAAAATGGTGAGCCTATGTCTTCCCTGATGGACCAAATCCCCGAGTACTCGCAATTATTTCTCGGAAATATGGGAGGTTCACTCGGGGAAATATCAGCGGCTGCTCTGATTTTAGGAGGATTGTATTTGCTTTGGAAAAAGATAATTACATGGCATATCCCAATATCAATAATAGGAACAGTTGTTGCCTTTACAGGTATTCTTTGGCTAATCGATCCTAATAAATATATCGATCCGGGTTTCCACCTTCTGGCTGGAGGCATAATGCTTGGAGCTGTCTTTATGGCCACTGACATGGTTACTTCACCAATGACAGGAAAGGGTCAAATTATTTTTGGAGTTGGAATTGGCTTGCTTACCGTGGTTATCAGGATATTTGGAGTATATCCGGAAGGTGTTTCATTTGCAATATTAATAATGAATGCTTTCGTACCTTTAATTGATAAATATGTTAAACCTAAACGATTCGGGGAGGTGATTAAAAATGGCTAAGCGCGAATCTACTTTTAAAAGTATGGTATTAACCCTTTTTGTGGTGGCTGCAATCTCGGCAACTACATTGGGGCTCATGCATGAGGTCACCGAAGAACCTATTGCTGCTGCTAAACTTAAGGCTAAGCTCGAAGCAGTTGAGAAGGTTGTACCTGACTTTGATAACAGTCCAAGTGAGGAATTATACACTATACAATCCGACCTGGGAGAGCTGGAATGTTATCCTGCAAAAATGGGTAGTGAATTGGTGGGTACGGCTATAAGCAGTATTACCACTAAAGGTTTCAGCGGAGAGATCGTTATTATGGTCGGTCTAACACCAGACGGTACTATTATCGATTCCTCGGTTTTGGATCATTCTGAAACTCCGGGACTTGGAACAAAGATGGGTCTTCCTAAATTCAAAGATCAGTTTAAAGGGAAAAACCCGACAGATTTTAATGTTAGCGTGAAAAAAGATGGTGGTGGGATTGACGCGATAACTGCTGCAACAATAAGCTCAAGGGCCTTTTGTGATGCAGTGCAAAGAGCTTATAAGTCATATATGGAAGGAGGTAAAAAATGAATCAATGGAAAAATTTCTCAAAAGGTTTTTTTAGGGAGAATGCAGTCTTCGTCCTTCTCTTAGGTATGTGCCCAACACTGGGTGTAACAACCTCTGCGATAAATGGCCTGGGAATGGGGCTGGCAACAACCTTTGTTCTGGTTATGTCAAACATGGTGATTTCCTTGGTGAAAAACCTGATCCCCGATAAGGTTAGGATACCTGTTTTTATTGTTATCATAGCTTCTTTTGTTACAATAGTGGAAATGTCAATGGAGGCTTTTGTGCCTTCCTTGTTTAAAGCATTGGGCTTATTTATCCCACTTATAGTTGTTAACTGCATTATCCTTGGTAGAGCCGAAGCTTTTGCTGCAAAGAATAATATCGGGTCATCTATCATTGACGGATTAGGTATGGGTCTTGGATTTGCAATGGCTCTGACTATCCTTGGAGGAATACGTGAAATTCTTGGGAACGGTTCACTATTCGATATTAAGTTTGTGCCGGATGATGCCAGTACCATGATACTGTTTATCCTCTCACCGGGTGCCTTTATTGTTCTCGGATATTTGATTGCTCTTATTAATAAAGTGAGAAAAGTAAGCTAGTCTAAATCAGAAAGA
>CAYXQX010000396.1:0-4464 GCA_964467485.1 uncultured Porphyromonadaceae bacterium
TAACGGCCTTGGTTGTATCTTCATTAGGTTGAATCATTCCATATTTCTTTGCAACGTTCATGGAAATGTCTTCAATAAGAGGGAAGTTAACTTCAACATCCTTCATCCCTTTGTACTCAATTTTCTCTTTGATGGTTCTTAACCAAGCAATGTGACTATAGAGTCCATCAATTGACAGCCCCACTAATTTGCAGTTTGCTTCAGCAAATTTGTCTTCCATTGTGGCGAAAGTCATAAACTCAGAAGTACACACGGGTGTGAAATCTGCAGGGTGGCTAAAAAATATAACCCAATCGCCTTTGTAATCAGCAGGGAAATTAATATCACCCTGTGTTGTTACAGCTTTAAATTCAGGTGCAGGATCACCAATCCTAGGCATACTTATTACTTCTTGTTCTTGATTGTTTTCCATTACTTCTGCTTTTAATTAATTATTATTTGCATTTATCAAAAGTTCCTCGGATTTGAAGAACTATATCATCTATTTTAAATCCCTTAATCTCCTTTTTACTAAGGTAGTCATTTAATATTTTATCCAACTCTTCGTCGACATAATCTTCTATTATATCACACTCAGAACAATACAGATGATGATGTTTATCAATTACACCGTCATATCTAAAAATATCTTTATCTGTTTTCACCTTCCTGATAAGTTCTTTTTCTACCAGTGTTTCCAGAACATTATAGACAGTCCCCTTTGCTATATTGGGATTATTCTCTCTTATGTAATTTTGAATATTGTCGGCAGTAGGATGATTATCAAGCTCATAAATAGCTTTGAGAATAGCCATCCTTTGCTGAGTAACTTTTAGTTCCTTGTCAGCTAGTTTATTTCTTATGTCTTCGATTTCCACTTTGTTAATCGTATTTAGTCTTAATTAGGACTCAGTCCTAATTAAGACTAGAACAAATTTAGTGAATTTTATTCTAACTTTTACCCCAAAAGGTGATTTATTTGTTGCTGAATCCAGCTCAGCTAATTACACGGATTCCTTATAAATCAAAATCCCAGTCACAACCAGACGTCCATTATCCGAAGGGTTTAAAAGTTTGATTTTCACATCGTGCTTCCCTGGCTTAAGGTTGTATTTCCAGCATATTTCATTGCGCCTGATGGTGAAATCGGCTGGGAGCATGGCTGTTTCTGATAATTTGCCATCAATAAAAACCTCAACGAAAGTCCTATGATTGAAGCAAAAAACTTGTTTTATTCTTATGAAAAGAATGGCAAATATGCCGTTGAAGATGTTAGTTTCAATATTGACAAAGGTGAAATATTTGGTTTCCTGGGCCCCAGTGGCGCCGGTAAATCGACGACGCAGGGGATATTGTCGGGCCTTCTGGAATTGCAGAAAGGAGATATTATAATTGATGGCCAGGCACGGGAGGGTATGCCCGATAAAGCCTTCTTTAATCGTGTTGGTGTTGGATTTGAGATACCCAATGTGTATAAAAAGCTTTCCGGGCTGGATAACCTGAAGTTCCATGCCAGGTTATATGATGGAGAAACGGAAGATCCGATGAAAATTCTTGAATGGGTTGGTCTTCAGGATGCTGCAAAGCAAAAAGCCAGTTCCTATTCAAAAGGGATGAAACAAAGACTTGGATTTGCCAGGTCGATTATAAACAAACCGGATATATGGTTTCTTGATGAGCCTACAATGGGATTAGATCCAAATACTGCGAATTCAATAAAAAGGATCGTCAGAAACAAGCAGGCTGAGGGATGCACCATTTTCCTTACCACCCTCAATATGTTCGTTGCTGACGAGCTATGTGATCGTATAGGATTTATAGTAGACGGAAAGCTAGCTGCACTCGATACTCCCAAGAACTTAAAGCTAAAATACGGACAGCCCTCTGTTACGGTGGAGTATAGTGAAGATGGAGTTTTGAAATCTGACACTTTTGAGATGAGTGGTGAGGCTAAAACCGTATTTCAGAAATTCATCGGTGAGCATGATGTAAAAACTATTCACACAGGAGAACCAACACTCGAGGAGATATTTGTCAAACTGACCGGCAGGGGTCTTGAATAGGAGGTACTTTGTTGCCCGATAACTGGCAATGGGCAGTCTGGTGGGCTCCCTTTTACTGGATTTTTAATATGATGGAAGGTGTATTCACAAATTCTATTGAATGGGGAGAAATAGCCTGGAAGTCAGCCATAACACTTGTGCTGACTGCTGTTATTTTTTACTTGTTGCGCAAAAAAATTATTAAAGGACTTTCATAAAAAAGAGGAGATAACTATGCTTTATTTGGGAATTTTTTTACTCGTTTATGCTTGTCATAAAGAATGTTTAATCTGCCTAGTTGATCTGCCTCACCCTAGCCCCTCTCAATATCCCCCTGTGTCCCCATTAAACAAGGGGGAAAGATTTGGGCATCACTGATTATAGTAGAAGTATCGCACTACTGCGGCCTTTCCTTCGCTCCTATCATTCATTTTATCGGTTAATCTTATTTCAAGAGTGTGTTTTTTGTTTTTTAGTTCAGATGCTAAAGTGTAGTATCGTGGTAGATACAGACCTCTGCTATGCTTAGTGAAGAGATCCATTTCCTGCCAGGGATTTTTATCAACCCAATATTCGATAGTCCCGGCACTGATACCGGCTGCTACACATATACCTACGGCATCTCCTTTGAATTTAAACTGCAGGATGTCAGATGGGTATTCACCAACCAACATAGGGACATTTACATAGTTAGCCCGGGTACCCTTTCCATCATTTGGATTCCAATTAGCAATCCATTTCCATCCTTTTGCTTCATTTTCTCTGTTGGGCAGAACTAATTTTCCCTGATCATAACAGCCTGGAGATAATGCCTTCGGCAGCTTCCTCATTATTGGAGATATATCTGTAGGCTCGAAATTCCATTCATCCTCCAGGAATTTAATCATCGATCTGGCATATACTCCTTGCCCAAAAGGGGAAGGATGTAAATTTTTGAAGTCATCCTTCCAGTTGAATTCACCTGCATCGATTCTTTCGGTAACCTCTTTGGCAAGGTTGATTGTTGATACGTCATAGTGAGATGCGATGTCCTCATGTATTTGTATTACCAGTGGAACTTTTCCATTACGATAATCTAGCATCTTTTGGGGATCAACAAAATGCATCATGATTACATCACATTTGGGATTTGAAAGAAGAGCATGCCTGATGATACCCTCTATAGCCAACTCAATTTCCCTCTGCTGATGTTCAATGGCCCGGTCGTTCACCGCAGCTTCTTCAAAAAATAAATCAACCGGTCCATTTTTAAGGATATCTCTTTCAAAACGGAAAGCCCCGGAAGGTGAACCCATTGATGGTATTCCAGCGGCGATAAAATCGAACTTTGTATCAGGAAACTTCTCCGTCAGATACACACATACAGAATCCCGCCATCCTCCATTATAGGTAATTGATCCACCGAGGAATGCTACCCGGCCCGTCTTTTCCTGCAAAAATTTCTGGTAAGAGTTGGAAAGCGGATATCTGTGGGTATGGAAATTCGAAGAGTTCAAATGTTGAGCTTGTGCATTATTAGTGCAGAAGATGATGACTAAGAGAAGGTATAGGTATTTCATGATTCTTCTTGGTTGTATATTGCAGATTTATAATGTTTTACCGCGTGGTTCAATTATTGCAGCTAATTAGGCTCCCCCTGCAACCGATTTCCCTGTAGGGGATTAACATTCAATTGTGTTAGCCCTAAGAGGTATAAAAATCAGACGTTTAAGTATTTCAGAATTCATTATATCAACAGCATTTATTCTTTATCTGCTTTTAGCAAACGCACATATTTTTTCATATGAAAATGTTCTGTGAAAGAAGAAAACCCTGCTTTGGAGAGTATTGCTTTCCAGTCACGTTCAATATAGTCAAAAGCGTATTTGCATTCTATGGCATTAAATATCCAGCGATGGTGAAATGGCATGGCTTGCATATCGAATTCTGAAAAATCAAGAATAAAAAAGCTTCCCCCGGTTTTCAGGTGTTTATAAGCATTTTTTATTACGGTGTTTCTAATCTCATGGGGAAATCCATGTATCACAAAACTGATAAATATCTTATCGAATTTTTGTTCCAGATCAAAGTCCATGTCAATGCGCTGCCTGATAAAGCCGGCGGTTTTGTCATCCCCAAACTTCTCAATGAATTGCTTCTCCATTGTTTCCGAGATGTCCAGACCGGTTATTCTTCCTTTTTCCCCCTGGAAATTTCTCATAAGAAGCGCATTTCGCCCCGTGCCGCAACCCAGATCAAGCATGTTATCATCGGGCTGTATCTGCATCTGGGCTATTGCTTTACGTATAAAACCCCTGTATAAGCCAAATGAGGCAATATTCATTATCTTATCATAATTTTTCGAGGTGAAAGTTTTTAGCTCTACACCTGAACCAGGATAAATTTTTTCTGCCATTATTTTGTCAATGTTTTTTGTGCAATTACAATACTTTTTTCTTTCCCT
>CAYXQX010000397.1:0-4464 GCA_964467485.1 uncultured Porphyromonadaceae bacterium
CTATTTTATGAGCTTTTTGTAATATTGTGTATCAAATTGTGTTTAAAATGAAGAGCAAAGCAACTGCATCAATGCATCTGGATAAAAGGAGAACTATCGAAGATGGAACATATCCAATAAAACTAAGGATTACATATAATAGAAAAAGAGAGTATTATAGAACTCCTTACTACGCCACTGAAAAGGAATATGAAAAAATTTATGGATCTAAACCCAGAGATAATTATAAAACTACCCGAATCAAATTAGATGCGATCGTTGAGGAAGCTGAAAATGTGATAGACAACCTAGACGAATTTAGCTTTCCGGGATTTAAAGAAGTAATGTATAAACAAAAAATCGAAATTGATGTATTCAAATTCTGCGAAAATCACATTAAAGCTTTAAAAGCTAATGACCAATACGGGACTGCTTCCACCTACACTACTTCCTTGAAATCTTTGAAGGGGTTTGTTAACAACAAAAAAATAAGGTTTGAAGATATTACTGTGAAGTTCTTAAAGTCTTATGAGCGCAAAATGCTGAAGGACAAGTCGAAAACAACAATCTCTATTAACGTACGTTGTTTCAGGAAACTCTTTAATCTAGCTATCCAAAAAGGGATAGTTAAGCAATCATTCTACCCATTTGGCAGTGAGGATGCGGATAAATACAAGCCTGTTGAGCATAATAGATCGAAAACCTTTCTAAATAGTGAAGAACTGAAAAAGATAATTCAATACAAGCCAATACAAGGAACAACAGAAGATTTTTGTAGAGATATATGGCTATTTAGCTATTTGTGCTATGGAATGAACATGACTGATATATTAAGGCTGAAATATCAGGATATTTATGAAGATCATATTGAGTTTATTCGCACCAAAACAAAAACCCGAAGAAGATTGAAAACCATAACAGTTTATTTATTACCTGAAAGCCAACAAATAATTGAAAAATGGGGTACTAAGCCACGCAAGGATGAGCATTTCGTTTTTACATTACTAAAAGGAAGCATGCCAGAAGAAGTCAAGATTGCTAAAATCAAACAACAAACCAAACAGGTAAATAAGTACATCAAGCGAATTGGTGAATCCCTCAAAATTTCTAAAAAAATCACCTTCCAGGTTGCAAGACACTCATTTGCCACAAAACTACTATACTCCGATCAATCAATCCCATTTATTTCGGAAGCGATGGGTCATCACAACACTGAAACCACCCAAAACTATTTAGGATCATTTGATCTTGCACGGCATAAAATAGCAGCCCAAACTCTTTTAGATTTTTAGACCACCACAAAGAAATTGACGTTTTGACAAAGCTATTAATTGCTAAATCCCCTATTTACGGGGCTTATGCCTTGTTGATAATGATTATAGATAGTGTTATCTTTATATATTGCTTAGGATTGCATTATAAATCTTAATCAATATTAGTCTCTTAAAGGCTAATCAGGTAGGCCTCGCATGAGAACAATGAGGTCTGTGGGAGGACTCAGACGCCTCCAGAGTTTTTGCTTCCCGTTCATGCACGAGCAAAGGTTAATAAGTTGTCAGGTTAATGCCTGTCGGTATTTCTTAATCTTTTAATTGTACCGCCATGAGTATGGACATTGAACAAAAACTAATTGAACTAACACAAGGAATCAAAGAGATTTCTGAAAATCAAACCAAGACTGATTCTCAAGATCAAAAAGACTTCATGAATGTTATTGAGGTCTCAGAATACCTTGGTTTGCGTCCTCCCACTGTTTATTCCTATGTAAATAAAAGACAAATTCCTCACCAAAAAGTATACGGACGTCTGTATTTCCATAAACCTGAAATTATTGAATGGGTGCTCTCTAATGGGCGTATGACTGAAGAGGAGGTCAAGAAGGAAGGCATTAGCGAGTTTAAAGATATCCATAGAGATCATAGGGCGTAATTTTAAAATCCGCCTGTTCTCCCTCGCTATTTATGACAGTAGTAGTTGCACTTGCGAGCAGTAGAAGGGTGTAATGTTTTGGAAGATGAAGGATAAGATATTTGTGCCTGAGAAGATTTGTCTAGAAGAAATGATGAAGGAACAGCCATTCCAGTATTTTAAAATTGAATCAGCTTATTATTTAATTTCGCTAATAGCTAAACCAAAAGTCAAAAAGGAGTATGAAAATGACAATTTTAATAGACTTCTCACCAAACTACTTGAAAAACAAGTCTGGAATTACAAAGAATATTTAAACTGGTTTGCAGAAATCGGAATAATAGAGATTGACCACTCATACCAGATTAAAAAGAAAAGTAAGGGGTATAAAATCCAGGACAACTATTTTTCGATACTCATCAAATACCAACTAACCGACAAGGACTTAATAAAACGAATAAATAAAGGCTACACTGTTGACTTTTTGGGCAACACCAATACAACTGTCTTTGAACTAGCAAAGTATTTTGATGAAAACCTCACCCTTTCTAGTGATGCCCTTGTATTTGTGGAGGATCAATATCATAACTCCATGAAAGGGATAGAGGATAAATGCCGATATAATTACAGCCAATCTATATGCCACCAATATCAAAACTCTGCCTTTCACTGCACCAGGGACACGACAACTTATAGAGTTCACTCGACATACTCAGGAACTCCGACCGATATCAGGTTTATGGTCACACATGCCTCGGGTTTAATTAAAGGGATTGATATTGTCAATAGCCAGCCCTTTTTTAGTCTAGTTTTATTTGAACCTTGGTTTTGGGAAAAAAGTTTAAATCATATTCTTAGTATTTATAACCCTACTATTCTCTGTACCCAACCTATTAGTAGTATCCCCCCCTCCTTTATGTTCGAGAAGATAATTAAAACAACAAACAGTCCAGATGTGTTATTATACAGGCAGTTAGTTCTTGATGGTCAGATATATAACTGGTTAGGTGATTTAATTAATAAAAATCTTCCTCACATCAAAGAAACTCCCGTTGATCGGAATGGAGCGAAGAAATTGTTCTTCCCTATCTTCTACTCTAAAGATTTCCATAATGGGAAAACGGTAACGGCGGTGAAAGAGCTTCTAAATCGAGAAATTCCAGATGTAATGTCTGTTTTTCACATTATCAAATCCAGACACCACCAGGCACTTTCTCACCTTTTGCAGAGGATAGAATCATTTGTTGTTATAGATCATTTTGCTCCCACTGTTTGGAACGACTATGTCATATTCACATTACATGACTCAGTTGCCTGCCTAGAACATGATGTTGACTTCATTAAAAATGCTTACAAAAAGAAAATCGAGGAGATTACCGGATTTGAGCCGATATTAACGGTAAAATGAAGCGGGGGGGCGTATCCTCCCCCTGCAATAGCCCTATTTAACCTAAGTAGTTATACTTTGACCCCGCTTGAACCTTATTCTCTGGTTGGGATGAAGGGGGGTTTTTACCGTCATTCATATACTATACAAGTTTAATTTTCAAATCCGTTTCAAAACTGTACACAAGAGGAGCTTCAATTTTTCCTTTAAACAAGTATGATCCGATTCTTTGTTTGGTTGAAGATCGCTTAGCTTTCTTGTTGATATATTCAATTTGAATATATACGTCCGCATTATCAATATTTGGGTTTTGTTCCTTCTTTTTCATCGATTGCCCAATCCAAGTAGTCATGTTATCCCCAATATAAATAGCAGTCTGATCTTTTGGATTAATAATCTTTGGATAACCGTCCATCATGGGAAAGTTTTCTGCGTATTCATCACCCTCAGTTTTAAGATAGGCGTAAAGATTAACCAAAACTTCTTGTCTATTACCATTGTTTACCAAAACAATAAACGGTTTTTTTGCATCGTAATAGAAGAAAGCATACAATTTTCTATGTGGAATAACGTATGCATAGGCAATTACGCCAAGTGAAGCTATAATTGAGATTGTCGAAAATACAAAGGCCACCCACTCCATAATAATAGCATGTTTTATTTATTGTGTTAATACTTTCATTTTCACAATTACCCTAATCAGAGCACAAAGGTTACCAAAAATTAAATTGCTTCACTATTCTAAAACATGCTTTTTGAATCGTTTCTCAGTTTGATTAACATCCAAATATCATATAAAATTTGGTATACCCTAGAAAGGCTATTAATAATCCACTCGATTATCACAGCCCTGGTAATGATATAAATGTAATATAATACTTAGATTATAGCAAAACCTCAATCCCGCCCCGTGAGCGACTCCACTTTGTCAGCCATTATGATTTCAGGATTTAGTGGGATTATGCCCCATAGAATGCCAAATATACCCTCTGCCTTCTGCGTAAACTCATCATAATCTAAATGTGGAGGAATAGTGCATTTCAGGGCTTATAGGCTTCTACACGACTGTAGGAAGGTCTAGTCTTATAGCAATCAAAACATCCCAAATTTGTACCTTATATAAGGTGTATGGTCAATTGCTTTTCGTAATGGTGGGAAATGCTCTAATTAAGTTAAAGTGACTCAAAACC
>CAYXQX010000398.1:0-4454 GCA_964467485.1 uncultured Porphyromonadaceae bacterium
GGATACGTACTATGCATCCCTACATGGTTCACTCCTGCTTCCGTCCATAAATATTTTGGGTCTCCCGCTGCTTCATACAATCGCTGTGCAGAATCCGCTGGAATCATGCTATCTGTTTCTCCCTGGATGATCATAATAGGTCGAGGACTTAAATCTCCGATGCGATCGACCGGACGTAATAGATCCAAATCAACCCCGGTTTCCTTCTCGGCAAAGAATCGAATGAAAGGCAGAAAAGCCCTCTTTGTTACTGCCAATCTCACTTCATCTTCCAGAGTAGAAAAGGCACTATCCACCACGACAGCCTCTATCTCAACACGTCTCGATGCCGCTTCTAGCACCGCCACTCCCCCCATTGACCCACCCCAGGCTCCGATATGCTCCACACCTTCCTGCTGTAAAACAAACTCCAACGCTGCTTCTACATCCAATGCTTCATAATATCCAAGTGTACTCATTTCCCCACCGCTCTCTCCATGCGCTCGAAAGTCCCAAGCCAGTACACCGTACTCATTTTGGGCATACATCACATATTGATTGACAGATCGTTTTTCCCCATGACCATGCGCAACCAGTATTAGCGCCCCGTTTTCCGAAGGAGTGTACCAGGCTGCCAATTCAATCCCATCACTGGTAATCAGTCGTATGTTTTCATAGGCAACGCCATACAGATCTGGCGTTTTGTTTTCTGATAGCCCTTGTCGCTGTGGATGTAGGTAAACTGAAATACTTCTAAATGAAACGGTTGCTACACTCACAATAACCACTACAAATAATACAAACAAACTAAAGACCCAAAGATTGAGCCAATAACGCCAACCTCTAATTCTCATTTTTCTCCTCTATTCCATTATTGTGCTTCCTAGCGGTAGAGCTTAGCGAAGCATCTAACCTGCGGTTAAAAGGACACATGCCCAGTTCAGTAAGTTGTAAATAGTAAGTAGTAGTCAAATTTGGGACCAGTGATCACTAACCTCTTCGAACCACTGAGTCTATTTACTACTCACTACTTACTGTTTTTACTCGCCGAAGGCGCCCCGTCCCCGGTCCCTGTCTTCCGTCTCCTGTCCTGAGCGGACCCCGATCGCAGTCGAGGGGGAAGGTCGAAGGATCGGGTGGAGCGGGGGCTAGACGTTGCAAGACTTAAATGATACCCAAATTCGAAATTTAAGCTTTCTGAAATATCTTCAGAGCAAAAATAAATAGCCATTGATGGATAGTCAATGCTGAGATTCGTTCACCTAAACCCATATAAGGAGACCCTGCCATCGCGCCCCCTAATCCGCCAATGAGGACGATAGCGCCAAATGATATAAATGTATATAATGCAAATCCCGGGAAAATACCAGTTCGATGTGTCCATATACCAATCAGCAGCGTTGATAGAAAGGAAAATGGGAGAAGAGCACCAAATACCAGGATCAAGTGTATCTTGCCTGGAATAGTGGCCGGAGTCCCCATAGCATCTTGAGGGAAGATTGCCGTTCCGACAATAGCAACTCCCGCGCCAATGATAAACCAAGCCCCGATGTTGGCTATCGGGGTGTTATATTCACCATCTCGGATAAACTGTAATACTCCTATACCAAATGCGATATGGAGAAATCCATAGATCAGATCGATAATGGTAATCAGGGATCTATTGGGTGCACCTGGCGAAAGCAACTCACTTACTGAATCAGAAATGTGATTGTAACCTGGTCGCAGCGCTCCACCTAGGACGTACATTAATATATACGTTAAGGGAATGAGCATTCCACAAACAAAATATATTTTCCGATTCATTTTATCTCCAATTAATATATTGGAACTTATTTCATCAGGGATTAATCTTCTAGGTAAGTAGATTTACCTGGATATTTAGCCATAGCAGTTTTATGTTTTTTAAAGCCCAGTTTTTTATAAAATTCAACTGCTTCAAAGGATGAGGTTAATCCAAATAGTAGATGTTCATTACCATTCATAAGTTCATTCATGATGCCTTGTCCAATACCTTTTTTTTGGTATTTCGGATGAACACCCATGTCATGAATCCAACCGTAACACTCACCATCTGAGATAAGCCTCCCTGCTCCTACAATTTTATCAACGTCCCAGGCCGTCACTATTCTATAAGTACTATTAAAAGATTTTTTGATTTTATCAAAATTTCCTGCTCTTGCTAATCCTATAACACCATCAACTTCTTTATATAGTTGGATTAGAGAATTCCAGTCGATTACATCTAGTCCAGTTTTGTATTCAATCAATATATTACTCCTTGTATTAATTAGCTACCAAATCTCATTTTAGAAATGATAATTTTTTCTTTTTGGTTCACTTAAATTACCCAATATCTATATAATCTATGTCTTGGGTGGACCGCAGAATATTGCTGCTAACGTCTCGCCAATATGCGACGTTTTTGCCTTTCCCACGTTGTTATGTAAAACATCCTGATCGCTGTATAACGGATGAGCTTCGCGCAGCACCTAGCCTGCGGCTAAAAGTACACCAGCAACCTGGTTTTATCTTTCCGGTCCCTCGTCCCCGGTCTCTTTTTCCAGGTCGTGAGCGCAGCGATCATCCTGCTATCAGGTAGAGCGAGGGTTTGATGGTTTTTTTATGTTTCATAAGATGCATTCTTTTTGTAATTCCGGAATAAAATCGTTCCCATTACAGGAAGTATTAAGTTTATAGCCAGCCCAATAACGAAATAGATATTCAAGAAAAAGTTCTCAATTAGTCCTTGCTTCAATATATATAGAATAGACCATAAACCAACTGGAATATTGATGAACAAACTCACCAGCAAACCTGGGTTGTAGAATTTTCTGGCCTTCAAAGCTAATGCAATATGGGCGACACCAGCAATAAATGAAAAATATGGAAGCCATAACCCAAAACTGTAATTGAGTGTAGATAAGAGGCCGAATACGGGCAACACAATCCAAATCAATATAACATTGACATAGAAAATGAAATTTTCGTCTAAAGGCATATCTTCTGTCATTAAGTTGAAAATCTTTGTGTTGAAGAATTTCCCAAACCCTCCCGGAAAAATATATTCTTCTGTTTGATGAAGCATGTAAAGTGGGGTTTGAAGAAGGAGTATGAATACGACAAAGTCATACCTACGAACAAACACAAAAAGCATCACAAATAAATAAAGTGAGAGTATCGCACCTACTTTAGCCCACTCTTTTTTCAACCACAGAAAATATTCATGTAGGACCATTTTTTTCTCCTTGTTCACCCAGCTTCGTGTTTCTCTCAGACTATAATATGAGTTTTGTGATCATTCCAAATAGCCATCTAACGGATGAGTTTTGCGAAGCACCCTGGTTAGGGCACCCGCAGCCAGATGGTTTTTCTCGGTCTTCCGTCTCCTGTCCTGAGCGGACCCCGAGCGAAGTCGAGGGGGCAGTCGAAGGATCAGGTGTAGCGGGGGTTTGGCTTCGTCAACCTATGCATCTTTTTCTTGTAATATCTTCAGGGTTTCATTAAGGCCATTTTGTTGAGCAAAACTTATTGCTGATAAACCATGAGTGCATTTTATTGTTGGATCAGCACCTGTTTCCAACAATAGTTGCACAACATCATTATAGCCATGTTGAGTACAGAACATGATTGGCGTTGACCCATCATTATCAACTTCATTAACATTTGCCCCATTATCTATTAGATAACTTGCACAGGATAATTTCCCGGAATTACAGGAAAACATTAATGCCGTGTATCCTAATGAGTCTTTTGCATCAATGGATACACCAGCATCCAGCAATAATTTCAAGATTTCCACGTGGCCTCTATGTGATGCAGACATTAGCGCATTAAGTCCAGTTTCATCTGATACATTAAGATTGATACCTTTTTCAATAAGTAATTTTACTTTACTCACTTCTCCTGTAGTCGCAGCATTTAATAATTCATGAATATCTCTTTTACGCTTTTCATCAACAAGTCTTGCCTCAGTAATAACTTCATGCGCTTTATGATATAGAGGTGATAAAGGAAGTAGATTTTTAATCAAGTCATTTTCCTTTGCATTGGCCATTAGAACACCATTAATTGTTAGAAAATAAAAGATTATTCGCCCTTCCTCTGGTATTGGAAATTTCTTAGTAGGTTGCAATTGCGAAATTAACTCGTTTGCTAGGGAGATATAAGAAAAACATGCATCTCTAGGCTGTTGATGTTCACCCAATCCAATAATTCCACCACCATTGCTGAAGTATAAACTTACTGTTCCATCCCCAATAGCTGAAAGTGTTGCAACAGCATCTTTATAACCAGTTTCCATTAATACTCCAAAAACCGGATAGGATTGGTCAGACTGTAGGCCGATTTGAGATGGATCAATTGTAAAGACTTTGTTTCTCAGTTTAAAATAAATATCATCGATTGTTCTCTGTTTACTTATGGATTTCATGTTTTTAATACCTTTCTTTATATTCAGGAGCCTAACGGATGAG
>CAYXQX010000399.1:0-4454 GCA_964467485.1 uncultured Porphyromonadaceae bacterium
GATAAATTGCTTTAGAAAAGTCGTCTTCCCGCTACCCAGGAAACCAGTTAAAACAATTAATTCTGGTTTGTAGCCAGTATCGGCGTCAGCCACACTTTCTGATGCCAATTTTACTTCACCCAATGGCAACCACCACCGAGCTTCAGGAAAAGGTATATCTGTATCAGATCCAATTTCCCATTGAAGTAATTCTTCTGAACTTTTGTTATAATAATCTTCATTCCCAAAACCAGCTCCTAACAGTTTCCTGTCTCCAGATGTCCCCTGAATCAGCTTTTTGACATTGCTATCCAGACTCTCTGCTATTGTTGTAACAAGAACCTCGAAGAAAGGAAAAGCCAAGTCAAAACATGAACTCTCAAGACTTGTCCACAATGTTGCCTTGTCTTTACTTATAGACAATACCACTTCTCCTATCTCAAAACAAGTATAGAAATCGGGATAGCTTAAAAAGTCCTGAACCAATTCTTCATAATGTGGAAAGTTGGTATAGCTAGCTGCTTTGATAGTATACTGGTCAATAATATCTTCTTTAGGTTTTGGGAAATAGCATAAACTAAATATCCCGCGGGTACAGTCCACAGTTGCCTCTTCCTTATTTACATATATACCATATATCCCCTCCATTCCGTCAATACGACAGGTCCAGCCCTCTCCGCCTACACAGGTAGGCCTCAATCCTCTCCAACCCATGGCCTGTCGCTGATGTACAGCGAAATTGCTCCGCATCAGGATGCTTCGCAAAAGGCCAGCCATGTAATCATCGGGATGGCCCTCTAAATTGATAGGATATATATTAAAAATATTTATCATTACGCTTTGAAAGTAATTGTATCGCCATTTCCCAGGTACGCTTTATCTTTAGACCCATGCCTGGCTGTTCCCTGGATCACATTGTATCCACGTTCAATGAATTTCTTAGCGGTAAGAATGCCTGTGCAGTGGTTGCATCCGATTTTTTCAAAACCATAATTTTCCATTGAGATAACCAGATCATCATACTTAGGATCCCAGTCCTCAAATGGGGAAATATGAAGCCCCCCGTAGATCCCGTGCATCTTGTCCTTTTCATACTTCAACTCTTTGTATGCAGTATCGGCCAATTTTATGATTCCTTCATGACAGCACCCGCTGACACAAACAAGACCAAGCCCTTCTACATTAAAATACATGGACAATTCTCCGTAAACCCGGCAAATAATTGGTACGCCAAAAGAATAGACTGCAAAACCGGGAGCAATTTTTTCTATTCCGGCTTTCACTTCAGTCACATCTCCGACATGACCGCTATCTTTGATGTATTGCTTATCTTCAGCATAAAAACCTTCGGGAATAACTGTTGGTATTGTTGGATCATATTTATACGTGACGGGAAGGCCCCAGAAATGATCAAAGTGTGCATGTGAGATAAACAATTTTTCAATTTCACGATTGGCAAGCATCTTGTCAATTCCTTCCCTACGGAAACATTTATCCATCCACTTGTATGACCAGCCAGAGTCCAGTAAATATTTATGGACAGTTCCGTCCAAATCTTCCATTTCGACGAGAGCAGCAAAACCGCCTGCATTATCTGGGTTTACGGAATTCTCACTCACTATATCCCATGCCTTGTCCAAATCATTAGGTAGGAGATGTTTGATCTGTTTGATCCCATCTTCATATGAACCTTTTGCCAATCCTTTCCCGTTTCCGAAAGGAGGCCAGTTGAAATCATACTGGTTCACTAACAAACCCCCGGCATTCCGGATGTCACCCATTAGGATGGCATTGGAAAACCAGCTTGTTTCAGAAATATTGGTAATCTTTACGCTTTTGCAGGTGCCAAAATCGGTAAACTTGCGATCTACCTTTGGCAGAAATTTCTTCCTTTCTTCAGAATAAGAGAATATTCCCATAGTGGCGAGCGTTCCCAGTCCTATACCGCTGGCTGTTCCTTTAACAAAATCACGTCTTGTAAAGCCTTTTTTATTTTGATCTGATGAACTCATCTTGTTAGATTTTAATAATGATTAAATTGCAGTTACTTAATGACTGTTATAGCCTGGCATGCCCATGGAAGCACTTTAATGACTGCGAAGTAGAGCACAATTGCCACGCTAATCCCGGCCAGGATCCCCCACGCAAAACGTGGTGTCCAATTAATTTTATCCTTTATAAGGGTTCCTGTCTGTGGGACTGCCTCTGTTGAGGGAACAAGTTTCCATCCCGGCCATCCATCCATGAACCAGTAATTTATCAGGAACATATTGATCAACCAGATCATTGGAATCATTGGAAATTGTTGAGGATGTGAAAATCCTTTTTGAGTTCCCAGGAAGAGGTGTGAAGTCTTGTAATACACAATATAAAGAAGGATAGCACCTAAGATGGTTATAACTGTCCTGATCAGAATATTTACTGGTCGACTAAATTTCTTTGGCCAGTTACCGGCATAGAAATAGAGGAACAAACTAGGCACCAGCCAGAAGATGGCCATTTCGCCCACATGCAGCCAACGCCAGTCGGGAGCCATCAGCCTGCGCGTGCCTCGAACAGCAGGACCCCAACCCAATTCTTGTGCATAATATAGAAAAAACGCCAAGGCTACTGCAATTGCAAAAATTCCAAAGAAAGAGGTCAGACGCCTAAGCCAGCCCTTTTTAATCAGATCAAAAGGATAGCGCTCCCAGATAGTTTCATACAACCACACAATTACAGTTGCACTCATGATCCAGGCAATATGAAAGTTCCCCGATACGGTATTGGCAAATTTCTCCCAATATGGAGGAGTAACCGCTGTAAACTCCTGCCATGGATAGTACAGGATTGCCATATGAGAGTGCATGGTTATAAAATAGATGATCATGCTCAATAGAAAGGTAACAAGCACAATTGTCACTCCCAATGTAGGTTGTTTTAATTTTTGCCAAGGGGCATTTTCACAGGCTACCACCCAAGCCGGGCTTAACCATGAGGCAATGGCAGCAAACATCATGATCGCTTCAAAGGAATACTCCTCTGCATAGAATTCTGTAATTCCCAGGTCTCCCAGCCTTTCAGGACTGAAATATGCAATCCCTAAGTTTCCAAGGATATTCACAAAGAAACCCTGGATTACCAACAACATAATTCCGACACTAAAAAGCGTTAGAATCAAGCCTTTTAACAGGGGATGCGTCTTTTCCAGCCAACGATGTTTGAAAGGCCAGAAATTAAAGATGTATACTACCCAGATGAACATGATTAATAGCCAACGACAAACCATATAACCCTTATAAGGTGTATACAAACGCATCAATCCTCTTGGATCCTGGAAAATCCACCAAGTAAGGTAAAATACGGCTAAAATAAACAAGGTGTTTACAAGGGCCGGAATAGGTCCTTTCCAGCGTTTCACCAGGGTACGCTTCTCAACGAATAAATGCGGGGATTGTTCCATAATGTTATATTTCTGTTAAAATTGTAGACATACTTTTCCTCTCAAACTTAAATGCAAAGCCTGTAACTTTCTGATTATATTTACTTTATATTGATTTCTACTGTGTTCTCATCAAGTTTAACACCGTTTGCAACATTTCTTCTCTGTTCATATTAGAGGGATCCTTTCCAATCCTCATCATCTCTGTACACAACATCTCTTCAGAAAAATCAGTAGCAATGGATTGAATTTCTTCCATACAGATTTTTTTTTGTATATCACTTTCTGTTTTCACCTTTTCTTCCTCATTTTGCGATTTGAATCGAGCCGATATGAAATCTCTTCTTGAAAGCATGTTGTTTTTAGGTATATTTTAAACTATATAATTAGTGTTTTTCATTGCTTCTTTGATAGTGTCAGGCAGATCGATTTCTTCAAATCGATTCAACAAGCCCGAAGTAGACAGCACCATTTCCTGAGATAACTCGAAAGCTTTTTTCTTATCTCTGGCATTTATGGAAGTGAACAGGTTTACATGCAGTGCAAAAATCTCCTCTCTTTCCTCCTGAGAAATTTTTTGAAAAATGTCCGCAATTAATTTATAGGTTAACTCGAGCCGTTGCATCATATTTATGATGGCCTTGTTGCCGGTGCCGCGAGCAATTATTTCATGAAAAGTTTTATGGTTGCTGACAATGGCTAGTGAATTATTCTCCAGGATGGCCTTACTAAGATTAACCAAGCAATCTTCAAGCAATTTAATTTCCTCTTCGGTCATACGCCTGGCAGCAAGCATTACTGCCTGTGGTTCGAACAAATAAAAAGCTTCGAGTTGATTAGTGATCCATCCCTTTTCCTGGTTAGTATCATTGTTTGACGACAATCCCTCAAGATGGGTCTTAGTTTTCAGATAATATCCACTGCTGGGTCTGACTTCTAAAATACCTTTAGCTTGAATCATCTTAATGGCATTTCTCACAGAATTGCGACTCGATCCCAAAATCTCGGCCATTTTTCTCTCCGAAGGAAGACGGTCTCCTATCTTAATATCCTC
>CAYXQX010000400.1:0-4449 GCA_964467485.1 uncultured Porphyromonadaceae bacterium
ATGAGGAAAACCCATAACTCTCTCTGGTTCTGTAGCTTCAGGATTTGATGATACTCCTGCCATCAAGCGAAACTTGTTCCTGGATGAATGCTTCATTTTCACCCTCATGGTCAATACCGGGTTCATCTGCTTAACGGGTTTTACCACATGAACCGATTTATTCCAGATGCCGCCATTATGACCTTCGCTGGCAATGACCCTGTACTGGCAATATGTAAAACCGTTGCGGCCCCAACCTTTGCCCCAGGTATTGGCTAATATCAGAGACCCCATCTCCCAATCGCGCATGTCAACGATATTATCCTCATTGATATCCACATCGTTAGTTATTTGGCCATCTCCGTTGTTATCGTACCCAATTTCATCATCATATCCAACCACAGTGAGGGCATGGCCCACAGATATACCGAAATTTATAAGAACAGGGGCGCCGGGATCCTTTGATGAATCATCCGTGTGCTTAATATTCATCCCTCCTGATGCAATCTGAACATTGGCCAAACCACCGTAATCCTGATCATCTAACCTGTCGATCAGAAAATGTTTCAGGATCTCTAAACCTTCGGGATTACCCATATGTATAGAATAATTCTCGATCACCCTGTTCTGCATCGCACGGTAATATTTTTCATAACCCGACATCCAAACTCCAGCACCCAGTTCAAAGGGAAAGTCGATAAGAGTTGGACTACCCGCTGCTTTTACTATCTCCCAGCTATCGAAGTAGCTTACACCATTGGAGGCTGAGGCTTTGTTAAGAAAATTATATACAAAGAACGGAGGGTAACGATTCCCGTCCTGAGTGGCATCCAAATCACGCAGCCTGTTTAATTCATATGTGAGAACATAGCCAATTGAACTGGCTTGATTACAGCTCCAGCCATTCTGATTAATGATTTCGGGAAAGTATTTCAGATCAGCATTATTTACCCTGACAGGCAGACTTTGGGCCGACTTCATTTTGTACTTGGCAGGCACAGGGTATGGAGGAAAATTCTCCTGTCCAAAACCCGGAAAAACAAGCAGGCTCACAAGGCACAGAATAATAAAGCTTTTCATGTTACATTTTTTCAGAAAACAAATTTAAGGAAAAAGCTATAGGATAGGCTAAACAATTGCTTTTTGCCTATTTTTGCGCCCTGATGATTCAAAATCTTAAATACCTGATACTCATTGCGGGCCTGCTTCTCTTTTTCGGAAGCGCCAATGCCCAAAAAGAGGGTGCTATCTGGTATTTTGGGGATGGTGCAGGTCTGGATTTTACCAGCCACTATCCTAAACCCCTGACCGATGGCAAATTAGTTACCAGAGAGGGGGTTGCCACAATATCCGATAAGGATGGCAATTTCCTTCTTTATACCGATGGTGTAACCGTTTGGAACCATCTCCACCAGGTGATGCAAAACGGAACCGGCCTCTACGGTAACACATCATCCACCCAATCGTCAATGGTTGTTCCAAAGCCCGGGTCAGAATCAATATATTATCTTTTTACTGTTGATGAGGTTGGTTCCGCTGATAATCCCGGGCACGGGCTTCATTATAGCGTGGTTGATATGAGTAAGAACGGTGGATTGGGATCTGTAACCTCTCAAAAAAATGTTGATTTAACAGGAGGAACAAAGCGATTTACCGAAAAAATTACCGCCATTCTTCACGATAACAATGAAGATTACTGGATTGTCGCCCACGGATGGGGCAACGATGATGACAAGTTTTTCGTTTATAAGCTTACAAAAAACGGTGTGGAATTTAAACATCAGGCTTCTGAGGGCTCCATACATCAGAACCCTCCGGAGGGTGATATCTTTAACCGCGGTGCAGTAGGCTACCTAAAGTCATCTCCTCAAGGAGATTATCTAGCCCTTGCGGTTGAAAGCATGAAAATGTTTGAACTATTTACCTTTGATAATTTATCAGGAGAAATAAAGTTTTTAGCTAACCTTCCGGCCGGAGATGAAGGATTTGAAGATGAAGCTATTCATGCTGCATATGGCGTTGAATTTTCACCTACAGGTAATTATTTCTATGGGTCAACCCGTAAAGGTGGACACATATACAGGTGGCACCTTGGAGATGATGCTAATCATATTGATCAAGCGAAACTTAGGAAATCAATGGAGGTTATCTATAAAAATGACAATAATATCCTCTGTGGAGCACTTCAACTCGCTTTTAATGGAAAAATATATGTAACCTTTTCAGGTCAGCAGTTTCTCGGAGTGATAAACTCTCCCACTCAGGAAGATTGTCATTTTCAGTATCATGGTGCTAGTTTGATTGATAATATAGAAGGTAAAGGTGGTCGTTCATTTTATGGCTTACCTACTTTTCTTCCTGATTTTTTTAAGGCTGCCGAATTCTATTACGAAAATACTTGTGTGTTCGATACCACACTGTTTTACCTATCACACACCTTCTTTTTAGGTAGCGATCCAAAGTGGACTATCATGGATGCAGATGGCACACCAATTGACATAGCAAACACCAATACCAAAACATTAGAAGGCCATTATCAGTTTACAGAACCCGGAACATATACCGTGAGGCTGGATGTTGAGCAGAACGGTACCGATATCAATCAAACACAGGAAATTGTTATCCATCCCCTTCCGGAACTTAACTTCCCCGATACAACCAGTCTATGCGCCGGGACTAGTGTAGACCTTGATGCTGGTGACGGAGCCTTTTACAAATGGGGCGATAATGTTAACCTTCTTGAAAGGCTCAGGACTGTTAACATCGCACGCACTTATTCGGTTACAGTAACCCACAATAATGGCTGTGTTAGTTCGGATGAAACAGTGGTGGTGAGCCAGCCCCTCCCTAAAATAGAATCCATTATTATCGCCGAAGCGGCATGTGGATATGACAATGGAAGTATAACAATCCTTATAGATGGAAATCCCGAAGATTATACTTTTAACTGGATAGATCAACCCGATAGCACCGGGAACCAGCTTTTAAATCTATCCGGTGGTGTTTATGAGGTGGATATTGAGTCCAACGAAACGGGCTGTATCTTGACTAAAAAAATCACCATATCAGAAAAAGATGCTCCACCGGTGATAATAACTGCTTCTTCTTCCGACACATTATGTCCCGGTCAGGAAATCCAGCTAACAGCATCAGGAGCAAAATATTACACCTGGCAGGCGCCCTACGATTCAGAATCAGCGATAATCACCGTGGCGCCAATGAAGGAAACCACTTATATTGTTGAAGGATACACCCTTAATGCTCAAAACGATACCTGCTCTGCCTTCGGGGAGAAAACAATACATGTCTATCCTTTTGATCCTCCTCAACTAGGTTCCGATCGTACAATATGTGAGGGCACTCCTCTGGAGCTCGACGGTGGAGAACGATTTGCATCATGGAGCTGGAGCAATGGCTCAGAGGATCAAATGGTGACCCTGGAAGATGGGCTTGAGAACCTGATTCTTATAACCATTGATATAAATGGCTGTGTGGCTTCGGATACTATCAACCTAAACTTTGTCCCCCTGCCGGAAATAGATCTCGGCCCCGATAGAGTTGTTTGTCTGAATACATCAATAGAGCTGGATGCCGGTGATGCCGATACATACCTCTGGAATACCGGCGATACAACAAGAATTATCAATATTGAAGAGTCGAATATTTATGAGGTATCTGTTAGCCGGGAGGGCTGTTCTAATCAGGATCAGGTAACAATACAGGTAAATAATCCTGATTCTTTAATAATCGACTCACTAAGAACAAAGGACATCACCTGTTTTGGTGCTGATAATGGTCAGATAAGGCTCTTTGTAAGCGGACAGGGCAGCAAGTATCAGTATTCTATTGATGGAGGCCAAAATTATGTGAATAACGGAGGACTGTTTGATGATCTTGGTCCCGGCGAAAATTTCGTGATAAAGATTCTGGAAGATTCTGCCTGCTCTGTTGAATATACCAAGCCAGTATCATTAACCGAGCCGCCGGAAAACTATCCCCTTAACCTCTTTGTCGATTCCCTCAGCGTGCAGGATGTTACCTGCTATGGAGCCAATAATGGTCAGATAGTGATCTTTTCACATGGTGAGGGATATAGCTATGAGTACTCCGTGGATGGCGGAAAAACATACGAAAAAAATCAGGGTATATTTAATAATCTTGCTCCCGGACAGGATTACGAGATTATGGTGAGGGAAGACGAGGTCTGTACCGCTATTTATCCGAAGCCCGTCCAGTTCTCCGAACCAACAGAAATTGATATTGATTACACCTTAAAATCACCAAGCTGTGAGAGTTGTGACGACGGCCAGATCAGCCTTATATTAAACGGAGGTTTACAGCCCTACTCTATTCTTTGGTCTAATTTTGAGACCAATATGAAAAGAAATAACCTTCAGCTGGGCACCTATTCAGTTGCCATTACTGATGCAATGAAATGTCGCGTATTAAAAACAATCACGCTGGATATGG
>CAYXQX010000401.1:0-4430 GCA_964467485.1 uncultured Porphyromonadaceae bacterium
CAACCGCATTTGTCAGCGGAGCAACAATGATTACTTTTCCATATCTGATGGCATAGACTGAGGATAGGGCTCCGATAGAATTCAATGACATAATTATTCCGATCCAATGGCGTTTGAAAGTAGTTTCCTTTAAAATGAGAATAGACAGCAATACTTTTACCATTGGTGATAATGATATGATTGGGAAAACCATATATGCCGGTCCTTCTTCAAGTGCATGAAACAAGCAAAGTTGACCTTCCGCACCAATCAATCCAATAATTGACCCGTATAAAATTGACTTCCAATCGTGCTCTAGTTTCCAATTGATTATTCACAAAGTAATCAAGGCACATGGTATCATAGTAAGAGCCCATACAATGTATCCAAATGTTGTTGGAAAACCAGCTTTTTCAGGAATTTAAATAAGTGCTCCCCACGCACCCCAAAATATAGTGGTAAAAAGGGTATACAATAACCATGGATGTTTTTTCATTGAATCTTTCTTTCCTATACAATTAAACAATTTGTCGCTTCACTGGGTCCCATTCAACGCGTCTTTTTTCAATGTATGATTTATTGGCCATTAAGACAGTAACACCTTCTTCAAAGGCTCGCTCAATATTTGCACTAGTTTCGCCTCCATTTCGTATGCAGTCAATCCATTCTTTTAAATGCAAGTGTGTAACATCTACTTTTTTTCCGTTTATGTATGTAGAAGTTAAACCTCTTGAAGCATAATATTTTTCAGTTGCCGATGAAACGGCATCAATTTTATCTGATCCCGGGTTAAGACTAAGCATTGGCGTATTTGCATCAATTATTCCATCTTCAATTTTTTGCTTATATCGGGTAGAATTATTATCGGCAGTAATGCTGAGAGATTCTCCTAATTCCATTGAGGCATCATGTCCCATAAATACACGCCCGCGTGGACGACTATTCGCCAGGTTTGCACTGTACATTAAGGTCAATTCCTTTTCAGGATATTCAAAAACTGCGTGTAGAGAATCCGGTATTTCACGGTTGTCCTTCCAGTAATAAATACCACCTGAAGCTACTGCAGATTTTGGGATACCTATTCTTAACAATTGGTTTATTGCATCGTATTCATGTGTAAATAGTTGACCTAGCATACCTGTGTCATAATCGAAAAACTTGGTCCAATTGTAGAACCGATCCGTAGTAAAAGGTACTTTTGGTCTGTTCCCAAGCCATTGTTTCCAGTCGATTGTATTTAGGTCTCCCGGTTTCAAATTACCATTTTTATCAAGGTGCCTGATCCATGCACCGCTAGCCGAATTTCGGTTAGTTGTTGTTTCAACCAGGGTGATTTTTCCGAGTATATTCTTCTTAATAATCTCTTTTGCTTGCTGGAAGACGAAATTCTGTGTAATCTGATGACCAAGTTGAAATACTTTGCCGCTATTTTTTACGGCATCATAAACTTCATTTAATTCATCTTCCTTGAGAGCTATACTTTTTTCGCAATAAACATGCTTTCCTGCTTTAACTGCGTCTGTAGTAATACGTGCATGGTGATGATCTGGAGTAGCCACAACAACTGCATCTATTGAATCGTCTTTTAGCAATTCCTGATAGGTGCTGTAACGCTTAACCTTTATTCCGGATGGTTTTGCTCCACCTGCCAGCACTTCATTAGTAGCTGTAGCAATCCCTTTTTCGGCGTTAAGATCAAAAACATCACAAATAGCGGTGATGGCAACATTTAAATTTTCTTGTGATAACCAGTCATTTAGACTATCATTTTCGATTCTGCTAGCCATGTCTGCCGGATGCATGAATCCAAGTCCCCTTGACAATGCCTTTGCCCTGTTGCCAAAACCAATTATTCCAATTCGAAGTAAATCGCCCTTGGCCGAATTTGAATTTTTAAGCTTAGGCTTGATAACATCAAGGTTAAACTCCTTAAGTAATTTGGTTTTATTTTCAAGATCAAAGGATTCTTTAGCCATCAACTCATATCCAAATATTCCTAAAACAGGAATTCCTGCCAAAGCTTTTAGCATAGTTCTACGAGATTCGCTGAATTTCTTCTCTGATTGAGGATTTTGTTCTTTTTCTTTAGCCATTTTGTATTTACTTTTTATTTTTTCTGTTTTTAAAACGAGCAACTAAAACATCTAAGCCAATGATAGAGCCTGTAGGGAAAACTGCAATCACAAATAGTGCAATAGTTTCTATAAGAGTCTTATTAACTATTAGGTAATTTCCTTCAGATGGAATGGAATACTCGATTCCAATAATTGGCGCGTTATTTATATAGTACATGAAGAGCAGCAAAATTCCTGAAACGGTGGCTATTTGGGTAAATAGGCCCATGATCAATCCGATACCAATAGCAATCAAGCCCCATGTATTTAGAAAATCAACGGTTGATAACACATTACTATGTGAAATAATCCAGTTGGCAAATCCTTCCATAATCCATTGCGATTCACTAAGAAAGCTAATAGATGACCAATTTGGGTCTAGAAATTTTGAAAATCCTTCGAAAAGTAAATGCCAGCCTATAAGAAGTCGAAGGGCAACAAGGCTTGTCAGCTGAATGTTTGAGTAAGTTCTAATATTCGTCATATTTATCGTTTAAGATGAAAGTAATAGAAAAGTTATGAAATAAATTAATAAGCATTTAAAACAACAAAACTGTATTGATCATCAGAACATTGAGAAAAAAGTAATACGGTTATTACAAAAAGGAGATTTTTTAAAGATTTCATAGTTATGATTATTATTGTTTCAGATTGCATCTTTGATATTTCTTTTGTTTGTATAATTTTTTATTTGGCTTCTTTATAGAAATCAATATTCTCTTTTATTATTATATCTATTGGGCTAATGGTAGTTTTTCTCACCCCCTTTTTTGAAATTAGATGATGGAAGAGTGCCATGATTGCGTTGTAAGCTTGTTCCTCAGGTTTTTGACTGATAAGAAACAATATATTTTCTTTCTCAAGGTGGGTCAAATTTTGGTCAACCAAATCATACCCAATAATTATACTCTTTGTGTAATTTCCCTTTTGAAGAAAATCTGCGACTTTAAAAGCACGTGAATTTGGAACAAATATTCCGTCAAACTTACTGTTTCCATTAAACGTATCTCTTAAAGAGTGATCCGGTTCGTTCGCAATTTGTAAGTCAATTTCCAGGTTTGAAATATTTACTCTGGACATTTTAATGTCATTTTCAAAATACTTCAAGAAACCTGTAATTCGGGATTCAATATGTTGAGAGAAAATCTTCTTATTCGATTGTTTGAGTATCAAAATATTTGGATTTATTCCTACACTCGTATTCATTAGTTTTGCGGCAACAACTCCACTTTGTTCTGCATCTTGTCCAAAATAGCCCAATTTACCTACGCCTTTTATATTTACATCAACAAAAACGTAAGGAATTCTTTTTTCTTTAAAAATGCTTATATAGTGTAGGGATACAGATTTAAATATTGGATTTAAAACTACTCCGTCAGGATTATCATCACAGACCTCCTCCAAGGCATTTTTAAATGAGGCTTCATTAGAAGCATCAAAATTCCTTAGGCTGATTTCTACATTATAATTGGTTAACTCTTCATTAGCTTTGTTTATTCCACGTACTGGCTTTTCCCAGTAGGAATTATTGTCGCTGGAATCGGGAATAATCAAAACAATTTTAGTAACTGTTTTTTTTGCCAGAGAACGGGCCAAAACATTTGGTTTGTATCCAAATTCTTCCACTATTGCAATGATCTTTTCTTTCGTCTCTTTTTTAACCTCTCCTCTGTTGTGTAAAACACGATCAACAGTTCCAATAGAAACCCCTGCTTTAACTGCTATATCCTTAATACCAGTCTTTTTCATCATCACTTTTTTCATCTCCGTGTCGCTTAACAATTACAAATATAAAAATATATTTTGTAAATATCGTGTACGTTAACGTAAAATGAATATATAGATCCAAATTGAGAAGATAATCAAAATATTTTGCCTTTTGAGTTGTAAATTTAGCACGATCTAGATTACATAGCATTCTAAAAGTGTAAGGTGAAAACTTATTAATTAACAGACCTTTAAAATTAGTCGTCTCTACTTAGAGAATCATTTTAAAAAGGGGGTCTAATTTAGCTTTTCCATCTAATTATTAAAATGTAGAGAGTGCAAGTAGTACTGTACTAACAGACAGAAAGCCTAAATCGGTAGTTTCGTCCTTATTTATGGTTATTTTGAGAATTAGGGAAATAGGACTGATTAATTAATTGCTGAATATTAATATGTTTTATCAAATTTCGATTAGTAGAATAAGATAAATAATCTCATCATTAACTTCGTAAACAGAATGATGAAGATTGAATTTTTTCAGATTTCCCTTTTTATCATATACATCTACGATATCATTTGAAAAATCTTTTGTTTGGGATGGATTGAAAAGAACTTTAATAAAGTCAGTTT
>CAYXQX010000402.1:0-4396 GCA_964467485.1 uncultured Porphyromonadaceae bacterium
TTAGAAGTATTCCCTTAATAGATAATGTATTACAAGTAATGACTTCCTACTAAAAAATTATAATGTAATCTAAAAGTTCTTTAAGTTAATTAGAAAAAAAACGATAGCCGTTTGTGGTAAAATCTGAAACTATTCGTAATTTAATAGAGTGGTCGCTTTACAACTCTTACTGGAAATAAATCTGATCCATCGTGATTGAAAATTATCGGGAAATCTCAATTCGAAGGTTTCTCCGGGATTGATGGTAACTTTTTTATATGTCATCCAGATATTATAGCCTGCAGGATCAGTTTCTATTGTAAATGTTACCGGCCTTGGAGAATTATGAGATATTGTAAGGTTTCGCTTGTCGTAAAAACCAATAAGATAAGGATCTGATGGTTCCCCAGCATGCACCTGGGTATTCTTCCATGGACCGCCATGACCTACAGGCTTTCCTGTCTTCCATAAATCGTCAATAACGCCGGCCCATACTGCAGCTTTTCCATCGTCAGACCAAATAATGTGTGAATTATTTTTAGTTGTATTAGGATTGATCCCGGTTAATATCAACATTCCGCGGTATGAAGCAAAATCATTGATTCTGAAATTATGTGATGCAATAGGTCGGATCTTCGCATAACCATCAGCATTTTCGGCCGGAAGTTCATAAAAAGTGCCTGAACAGTTAAATAGATCCCGCTCAGTAACAACTTCGCGACAGATACGTAAGGAAGCACTATTTGTAAGCTTAGTAAATTGTTCGTCACCAAGTGGTAAACGCCATCGCCTACCCTTATCATCAATCACCAGAACAGAAGACTCTTCAACTTTCACAACATTTTCAGGGATTGCAAATTTATTGTTGATATATTGAAGAGTTACAGGATCATCTTTTTTAAATAGTTTCATCTCCGAACTGAGCTCATAATATCCCAGGGATATCTTTTCACTGCTGTTATACTCGATTGCAGAAATACCCAAAGCCTTTCTGTTATCGCCCAATCCGTATATAAGACCTCCTATAACCTTATCATCAGTGACTTTAGCTAATCCCTGATAAATACTATCCGGTTCTGTTTTCCTATCATCAATAGCGGCATAAGAGAAATGAACTGTTGTTATGCCGGCTTTATCTTTAGAGACACGGATCCATTCGCCTGGCATACTTTCGTCAAATTCAAGATTTACAGACTTCCCAGGTTCCAGCGCAACCTTTTTAAGTGTTCTCCATATTCCGTTACCAGCCTCATCAACCTCAAAAGTAAATGTAACATTTTGATTACATTCACTTTTTATCCATGCACAACGCCGTTTCCATCCGGCAAAAAGGAAGGGTTCAGAAAACTCACCCGCATTTACCTCTTCATGCAGCCAAACGGCACCTTCAGCTGTTGAAGGACCAAGCTTGTCAGCTTGTGTTAAGGATGTAAACCAGAGATTGGAGTTTGATTGTCCCGGACCACCAATGTTTCCTTTTGCTTTTCGTTTGTTGAGAAACTCCCTCTGGGCTGCATCATCGCAACTAAATACCAGATTATCATTCCAGCGTGTAAAATCACCAATCACCTTTAAATAAGCCGACCGTGGACGTAAACCGGAACTATTGGATGACGTAAAAGTACCCGGGAAACGCCAGAACATTCCATGCATTGTCATCAGGTAATCTGGTTCAGTATCTGTACCAACATCTCGAATTCTTGGCCATTCCGTATTCCATCCGTGTGCACCATCATAACTATGACTAGCTTTGGGTAACCTGTAAAAACTCCACTTTCCATTATCGCGGACACCTACCAGCAATGATTTAAAATCAAATCCGTTTGTCCATATAGGGTCAGTTTCCGGATTCTTATTTCCCCTTATACCACCAGGTCCTGTGATCTCCATAAACTGATTCCGGCGAATAACTTTCCAGTCTGTCCCATTCCATTCTGCCAATACCCCGGCCTCAATATCAAATTTTGATAATGCCTCTTTTGAAGCCTCTCCATTGTTTGAATAAACAAGAACCCCCTGTCCGGAAAAAAGTCCTTTTCCATGAGCCCCTGGCAGCAAAGTAACATCTTGATTAACAGCAATATCATCTTCCTTTTTATTATTTACATTCCCATCAGGAAACAACATTTTAACTTTCAGTGAATTCACTTCAACTTCATACAGACCTTCCTCCATGGTTCCTATATAGATTTTATTTTCCGGATCTGTCAGGTGCCGGGCAGCTCCCGTATAACGACCTGGAGCATCAGTATAAGAAATAACACGGACATTGCCCTTTTCATCAATAGCATACGGACCAATAAATAGTTGATTACTTTCATTATGAATCATCCGGTTAGCCGGAGTACCTCCAATACCTTCTTCCCTCACAATTTGCTGCAGACCGGGTGTAATTTCATAAAGTTTGTCGGACGATCCAAAGGGTAAATGGGGGCCATACGAAACCAGCCAAAGTCGATCTGCCCAGGGTACAATAGCACCTCCCCCACATTCTCCTTCCAAATTATAATAAGCCAGATTAGGATAAATGCCACTGAATTGAATAGGTGACACAGGTTGTTTGACCGTATCACAAGTTGTTAAAAACATAAATAACAAACCAATAAATACTATATTTTTAATACCCATATCTGAATTTTTAGGATTCGTTAATTCAATATAAACTTAGATTCTGAAGAATATTTTTACCTGTTTTCAACAATAACTTCCATTTTAAGAGTGATTGGAACATTGCCAGGTCCGGTCGATTTTAGAGTCACAACATATGAGCCCGTATCTCTGAAACTATGCCTCGATTCTGATTGGATTATATCCCAGGAGGAATTGTCGCCATAATTAATCATAACATCAGTAGTGGTTCCCTTTAACCTGTTCCAAAACAGAACT
The DNA here is from genome assembly GCA_964467485.1 of uncultured Porphyromonadaceae bacterium. Classification (GTDB taxonomy): domain Bacteria; phylum Bacteroidota; class Bacteroidia; order Bacteroidales; family UBA12481; genus JAUVKA01. The sequence continues at coordinate 2,866 of CAYXQX010000402.1, forward strand.
TCATCACCCGGTTTAATAGCTCTTGTCGGATAATAGTATGCCCAGCCTAACGAAAGGTTTTTTCCTATTAATGGATCAGAAACTGTCACGTATAGAAAATCCCTGTCCTGATCACCTTCATTAGTCTCAACTATTAGTTCTTCACAAAATATTCCCGGTGTATTATATGTTACTGAGGTCAAGGGTTTGTTTACGATCCGCCCATCGCTCAGCTTCCACTGGAACTTCTTTAATGGTATATAGTTTCGTCCGAAGGAACGACTGGCGTCCAATCCGATAACTTCACCAGGGACAGCAAACCGGTATCCTCCTGCAATTGCAATTGCCTTATCCTGGTATTTACGAAGATATGCCTCCATTAAATATGGAAAACTACTTACATCCACACCTTTAATAAAGAGACCAATATGCAAGTGTGGATCATAATATTGACTTTTCCAACCATTCCAGGTCATCCCTGTTTTACCGATAACAGTTCCCGTTTTAATGTCTTTGCCAACGGTATAATCTTTGATAATGTTTTCATAATTCATATGTGCATATCTGAATGTAATACCTTCAGTACTTTCTATAATAATTCCATTAGATCCATTATTACCCATAGGTACAGGGGTAGAAATAATCTTCCCATCAATTGATGAAACCACATCCAGAAGATCAGGGATGGCTCCATAATCTTCACCTCTATGATAATACAAATGATTAAACGGCACCAGTCCCGACCATGTGTTATTATAGACTGAAGCACGCCACCTGTAGTCGTTAATAGGAAATACAATGGTTTCAGAACCCCATGGTTCATTTTCCATGCAAACAGCTATTCTTACTTGTTTTTTCATGGTACCGGTTTTACCCAACTCACCATGCTCGTCCCACTCTTTAACATTCTCAATATTTATCCTTAAACCATTAACTGTTACCGGCATCTGATATGGCCTATGATAAAGACTTAGCTTTCGACCTGAAACTTCCAAATCAACGTCTGCCTGATAATAATTTTTCTTACCAAGAGAATCTGGAAACCAATTGTTTGTTTCCATGTATGGCTTAAAAGAAACTAATTTTATTATCCCTCTGGTTGTCTCACCCTTATAATTACGTATTACAGTCTGGCTTTCTCCCAGATTCAATTCAAAGATGAACGGATAACCAGGCTGATCCAGAATAATAAGCTCATTTGACGGCTGGACCTGAGCAGATAATCCAAAAAAAATCCCAAATAAAGACAAAATCAATAATTTCAAATGCTTCATGTTAATGCGGATTATAGCCGTTTTTTATTCTATTATCAGGACACAAGTTAGACAAATTATCAGAAATTGAACAGACAGCTTCAAAAATTCAAAAAATTATGCTGGATTCTCTTTTACATCTTGACTCCTCGCAAAATGCGGGTTTATTATATGTGATTGTATGGTTACGGCTAAGATAAATCCCAATTATTTATGGGCGAGAAATTGAATATCCATAAGCTTACCAGATTCTTTAATCTTTTGTGTGATTTTAGTATCAGATTCACTTGGATTAATAT
>CAYXQX010000403.1:0-3071 GCA_964467485.1 uncultured Porphyromonadaceae bacterium
AATGCCACAAGAGGTAAGGAAATTGAAATCACCTTATCTGGTTTTGGGCAATCACGTGGGATTTTGGGATCCATTTGTGACTGGCACATTTTTGCCGAGATTCACTCGTTTTGTAGCTTCTGATGCTGCTTTTAAAACAAAGGTTTTTGGTTTTTTCCTTACCAGGCTTGGGACTATTCCTAAGAAGAAGAACATTAGGGATACCCAGGTAATCAGGGATATTATTTCAGTTATCAAGCGAGGTGGAAATGTGGGGATATTTCCAGAGGCGGTAAGGAATTGGGCCGGCACAAGTTTTCCGATTGACAAGTCAATAGCCAAGCTTATTAAGCTATTGAAAGTGCCTGTTGTTGTACCCATTACGAAAGGGATGAATTTGTTTAATCCCAGGTGGGCTCCAAATATTAGAAAAGCCAAAGTTGTAGTAAATTACACCCTGTTGCTCACATCTGAACAAGTGTTAGAAATGGCAGAAGATGAGATTCTGGATTATCTAGTCGAGGCATTTAACCATGATGAGGTTGATTTTCAGCGAGGCGCAATGATTCCCATCCGTTCCAACAAAAGGTCTGAATATATCAGTCATGCTCTTTATATCTGTCCTGAATGTAAATCTATTGATAGTTTTAGGTGTAAGGGTAATAATTTCCATTGTGTTGACTGTGGGTATAATATTCATATTAATCAATATGGCTTTTTTGAAAGACAGGGTGAGGGAGAGCTTTATTTTGACAACATCAGGGATTGGTATTATTGGGAGGAGAAATATCTCATGGATCATGTGATAAAAAAGGCTGGAGAGAATCCTGATGTTAGGATTTTTCAGGATTTGAACTCAAAGGTGTTGATTAGTGAGAGGGATTCTGACATGAGATATATCGGTAGGGCTGATGTTAGTTTTTATTTTGATAAAATTGTTATCAATTATCATGATAAAGAGGAAGAAATTCTGAACTTTGACGACTTGTTGACTATTAATCCACAGGTAAATGAAAAGCTGGAAATATTTTATAAAGATCTGGCTTATAGGATTATTGGTGGCAGACCCGGTGTGTCTGCTTTGAAATGGGAAGTTGCTTCCAATGCGATCTGGAAAAGACTTGGTCAGGATAGCAAGCTTTCGCCATATATCAATACTGAATTAATACTGAAAAACTAGCACATGCTTTTTGATGATTATCCTATATCCGATGATATCCTTGACAATCTTGACAGGATGGGTTTCAAGAAACCTACTGATATCCAGTTTAAGTCTATTCCTCATGTTTTAAATGGAAAGGATCTCCTGGCTGTTGCTCAGACTGGAACGGGAAAAACTGCTGCTTTTGCAATCCCCGTTTTACATCTTCTATTAACAAAATATAGCAGGCAAAGCGAGCCGGGAGTAAGGTGTTTGGTAATGGTGCCGACACATGAGCTGGCCATTCAGCTGGATGAGGTTTTTAGAGCTATTGCAAAAAAAACGGGTTTAGTCAGCATGTGTATTCATGGAGGAGTAACTCAGGAGCCACAAATAAAAATGCTTGAAAAGGGGGCCCATGTGCTGATTGCCACGCCGGGCCGATTATTTGATCTGCATAGTCAGGGTCATCTAAAGCTGGAGCAGGTCAATATTTTAGTACTGGATGAGGCTGACCATATGCTGGATCTGGGCTTTTTGAAAGACATACAGGACCTCACTGATAGATTGCCTAAGAGGAGACAGACCTTATTCTTTTCTGCTACTATAAGCCCAAAAATTAAAAGATTGGCTTATTCGCTGGTTAATAATCCCATCAGGATACAAATTTCACCTAAAAACCCTGTGGCTAAGAATATTCATCATTCTGTTGCTTTTATTGAGATGGATGACAAGCGATTCTTTTTAGAAAGAATTATCAAGGAAAATCCTGATAAAAAAGTGCTTGTCTTTGTGAGGACCAAAGTAAGGGCAGAGAGAGTGCTGAAGGCTTTGGGCAGAGCAGAGCTTGAATCATTGACTATTCATTCGGATAAAGATCAGAAAGACAGATCTAAGGTAATGCAACAATTTAGGAGTGGCGAGGTAAAGATTCTGATTGCGACTGATGTATCTGCCAGGGGGATTGATATTCCTGATGTTGACTTTGTTATTAACTATGACCTGCCTGAAAAAAGTGAAAATTATGTGCATAGGGTAGGGCGAACCGGGCGTGGGAAAAGGAAAGGGCAGGCTGTTTCCTTTTGCAGTGAGACTGAAAAGTCCATACTAGTAGAGATCGAATCTTACCTGGAGCAAGATGTACAGGTGTTGGAAATCAGTAAATCGGAATACAAAGAAACTCTGGATTTTGCTGTGGCGGATGAAACAGATTGGAAAGCATTATTGCGTAATGCGGAGAGAGAGGAAGAAAAAAAGCCTAAGGGAAAGGCTAAACCAAAGTCTAAAAAGAAAAGGTGAAAGAATAAGGTGAAAGAAAAAGGTAAAAAAAAGGGTAAAAAAAAAGGGCGCAAATATGCGCCCCTACTGAAAAACAAACATAAACAATACTTGTATAGACGCATTGTAATGCGTCTATACAAGTATTAATTATTTTTATCGAACATCCATGCTTCGATAACCGGACCTTCTTCTACATCTAACTCTTCAAGCATCCAGTCTTCGATAACCGGGATTGATTCGGTAGACAATTCTTCAAACATCCAGTCTTCAATAACTGGAGTTGGTTCTGAATTTAGCTCTTCAAGCATCCAATCTTCGATAGCTGGAGTTGGTTCTGAATTTAGCTCTTCAAACATCCAATCTTCGATAATTGGTTCTGATTCATTAGATGGAATTAATTCTCCTAACATCCATGCTTCGATTTCAATTTTTGGTTCGGTAGATGTATATGTGAGATTATCGCTATTTGCAGAGGCTGTTTGTGTGAGAGCCAGCAATAATATGATGATATTGATTCCCATTATTTTCATTTTCATTTCCTTCATTGGTTAAGTATTTACATTAGTAGAACGAACAAGACACCTAAATGCTACACTTTGTTGTGTTAATTTAGGTTAATGGTAGGAAAGTCTCGGTGAATGGGGGTTCTTGCAGGGCAAAATTTCTGGAA
>CAYXQX010000403.1:3171-4388 GCA_964467485.1 uncultured Porphyromonadaceae bacterium
ACTTCAATGAATATTATGTATTAGTAATTACGATTTACTCTAAATATCACATTGGCGATATTACCATCCACACCCTACTATCCTCCACCACCTCCCTCACTCAACCATTCAGCAAACTGAGCGATTTCGGGTTCAGGGGGGGGTGGGTTTCTAATAATATGTAAAAGTTTTGTTCGTTGTTCTTATAAACAACCTATTAATCTATACCATGAAATTAATATCATTTCTTTTTTTAATGTGTGTCATTGCAGGTTCATCTGTGAGGACTGCAAAAAGTCAGGACATTATAATTGATAAATTTCCTATTGAAAGAACAATTAAAAGTTCAGAGGTCAAAATCCCACCAGTATTATGGGTTCCCCAAAGTATGTTCATTATTGATAATCATATGATTACACTTGAGGGTAGTAGGGATGATAGCATTATCAAGGTCTTTAAACTTCCAGAAGGTGAACTGGTTAGAAGCTTTGGAACGAAAGGTCGTGGACCAAACGAATTATTTAGTATAAATGGCAATTCGTTTAAACCTGTTTTTGGTAGTCAGCCAGCTATTGTCCTAGATGCTTCAGGTAACGGTATGAATTATTACAAACTATCTGACATCCTATCAGGCAAAAGTAACTCATATAAAAACACTCCAGTACCTGGTGTGTATCGAATACCCCGTGCTTTGGCTTTTATTGGTGATTCTGTAATTATTGGTGCACCTTATCAAGCAGATATGCATCTATTCCTTTATGATTATGAAAATGAAATTGATAGTGTCTTTGCTGAGTATCCCATCAAAACAGATAAACTATCACTGATGGACAAAAGACAAGTATTTGGCTGCTATATGGCTGTAAAGCCTGATAATAGTAAACTAGCCATTACCTATAACAATCAAGGCAAACTTGAGATTTATGATTTTCCTTCAAAAAAATGGAACGTCATAAAATATAAAAATTTTCCTTCATTGAAAAAAAATTTAGCGATGACCAGATCCAACCGCCCAACTAATTCTCTAAAAGACAGGAAAGTTTTCAGCTGGGAAATTAGAGCCTCTAATAAGCATATTTTCATTAAGGTATATGATACAAATTACCTAAACATGAACACCGGAGGGGGTGCAATCCGAACTTTTATTCCTCAGATTCATGTCTTTACCTGGGAAGGTGAGCCAGTTGCTAAATTGCAACCAGACCGATACTATAAGTATTTTGCTATAGATAAGGATG
>CAYXQX010000404.1:0-4386 GCA_964467485.1 uncultured Porphyromonadaceae bacterium
CTGGAAAGCATAGCTTATTTAAAAAAGTACTATGAACTAATGAAACCCACATTTGATGGGAACAAAAATAAAAACACAAATTATGAATCAAATCCTGTTGAAAGACTGATTGCTATCAATCAAATTATTGAAACCACTAAAATTCCAATTCAAAATGAAGAAAGAGCTCTACTCCTATCAAGCATCCTCAGAATTAGTGATTCTGATTTCCCCAATGTAAAAACTTCATTGAATGTTATAGACAAAATAAAAAACAAAGAAGAGTTGAAGGATAGCGAGTTTAAAAAACTTGATAGAATAAAAATATCTTTAAGAAATACAACTACAATACTCCACGTCGCTACTAAAAATACTGAATATTTGTTTAGAACATTAGATAAAACTATCTAAAAACAGAGCCATTGTTTTATGCTGAAATAAACAATTTAGATATGGACAACACCATCGGATTAGCCAGCTTAAGTATTCCTATCACGGATTAGTGGGGCGCTTCGCATAAAATAAAAGAGCATCGGTTTAAAATTGAACAAGCCCGCAATGAACTTCAGCAAAATCTCGATCAGGTAGAATTGGCCTTTGCAGCGCTCGGGCAGGCTCAGGAAAACCTGAAAATAACACTAGATAATTACCACGCCGAAATTATTGGCATCTCGGATTTACTTGAGGCCCAGACGATGGCTCAATCAACAAAAGATAAGGTAAGCAATTCGAAGTGTAATTATGAAATTGCAAAAGCAAAACATATGCAATCAATTGGAAAATATTAAAAATAAATAGGTTACGAGAGCAAGAATTGTCCCTTATCCTGGTATCGGGCCATTGCACTCAAAAATTAGAGTTTTAGTTGGTGGCCCAGCTCATTCGAAAGCAATAATCTGCCATCCCTGCTTATGCTGGCGCCACTGTAACTAAGATAAATGTTTTTTGTCATGTACTGGAAAAGGGCTAAGTTCCGCTGCGGAAGTCTTAGTTTTTATGTTTTTTATTGTATAAAGGAGTTTTTTCGTTGCAATTGAGCAAACTGCACAAATCGACCTAAGAGTTGTCGCCAGAATTAAGGATGCGGTTGGAAGAACTTGAGGAGGATAGCCACACAAATGGGAGTAAGCAAATTATTCGAATTGCTGGTAGCTGACTTAAATAAATCGATTGATCTCAAAAATGCTTCAGTGGCAATTCTTTGTCTGACACTGCAATTCGTGCATCTTATTAACCGTTCAAGATTATTAAGACAAATTCATGATCAGCTAAACCCTGGTGGTTGTATTATTATTATTGAAAAAGTATTGGGTCAGAGCACTGAATTCAATCGTCAGTTTATAAAGTATTACTATGACATGAAACATCGTAATAACTATGATGATATGAAGATATCCCAGAAACGTGAAGCGTTAGAGAATGTCCTGATACCTTACAAACCAAGCGAAAATATCCAGCAATTGTTGGATGCGGGGTTTCACTCATGCGAAATATTTTTTAAGTGGCACAACTTCGCTGGTTTTGTTGCCCTTAAATAAATTATAACTTGCAATTATTCATGGATTTTTACGAGGTTTGATTCGTTTACCGAATGAAAAATTTGACAAAAGCGCGGCTGAATAAAATAATTCGAAACACACCTCTCATCTTCTGTTTCATGAATTTGTCTAAGTAGTTGATCCAGCTTCTTGTCTTCTATCTTAGTATAGCAGTAATCTGATAAATACTGAGGTGAGACAAGAGATGAATATTTATTTTGATACTATTAACGCAATTTCATAAACAGTTTAACTCAAAAAAGTAATGATAGTCACAAAAATGGTCCATAAACTTATTCCATTGATAAACAACAATTCTGTTGTACCGTTAATGCCGTTTTTTAAGATCGAAAAAACAACAGATAGCAAGGTAATCGCAATTAACACCATTCCCGAAATGCCGAGAAATTGTATTTCGGGCAAAATTGCCGCTTGAAAAGTAACAATAAGGGCCGGCAGTGAAAAGAACACTACAACAGCCAACAGGTTATGAATTAAGCGCTGTAAGGTTGGGGTCAGGTGTTTCAGACTGTAGGGTTGCAGGTTGTGAGGCACAAATGCCAGCAGCACTAGGGAAGCAAAGCCGAGGTCAATGTACTGCACCAATTGCTCAAATTCGCCCAGATAATAATATTTTGTAAGTAGCCAGAAAAACGTATAAGTGAGAATAGCTGTCGTAAAAAGCAGCACTTTGTAGCCTTTAACGATTCTTGTATCATAGAGATTTTTGTTGCTAAAAAAACTAAGAGTTTGGTTCTTAAAATCAAGGTTTACATGCTTTAAAGCCTTACAGATGGAGTAAGGCAACAGCCCGGCGTTGGCAAATCCGATAAGTAATATACCCAGTTTGATCAAAATCATTTCGCAAAGTAGCAGTAATTTCTGTCCTGAAGAAGAGCCAAAATCCTATTCTGAAGTCCCATATTTTTTTAGTACACTGTTTAAGTTCTGCATCCTTAAATCAGTTTTATTAATGACACTGGCACAATCCTTGAGTTCCTCTCTTATGGCCGCCGTTTTATCCTCCGGTAGTTTATATGCTATATCATGTTCCAGCGAGGCCCAGAAGTCCATTGCGATAGTTCTTATTTGAACTTCTGCTTTTATAAGCTTTTTCATATTTGATAAAAACACAGGTACAGATATTATCAGATGCAAGCTTCGATAGCCGTTCGGTTTTGGATTCTTAATATAGTCATTTGTACGCAGAAGTTCTATATCATCCTGAATCGTAAGCATGTTACTGATAAGATAGATGTCATCAATATATGGGCATATAACCCGGATACCTGCAATATCAGTCAGGTTTTCCTGTGCCGACTCAACAGATATTTCCAGACCTCTCCTTTTTAGTTTACCCATTATGCTATCCGGAGTTTTTATCCTTGTTTTAATAAGGTGTATAGGATTCCTGTTCTTGGTGTATTTGAATTCGTCATTCAGGTTTTCAAGTTTAGTTTGTATTTCACGTACTGCTGATATATAGAGATGTCCTGTAGTACGAAATATAAGGGTTGCCTTATCAATATCCTCAGGTGAGAACATATCTCTTATAGCGTCAATTATTTTGGAAGGCCTGGTTTGCTTTGATTTCATATGTTTGAAAATTATTTATTTATAAAGAAAATAAAAATTACAAAAAAGGCGACAGCAAGCGTACCAGTCTCTCCCAGAGATGAATGTACCCGGGCCTGTTCAACCATTCATTGGCGTTTATCTCTGACGATTGTTTTAAGTCGTAGTTGAAAGCATTTAGCAATTGTCCCGCGATTTTTTTACCATACAGTATCACGTTTACTTCAAAGTTTAGGTCAAAACTTCGGTAGTCCATATTAGCGGATCCCACCACCGCCAGATTATCATCTATTATCATAGTTTTTGCATGTACGAATCCTTTTTCATAGGTAAAAATCCTCACTCCATGCTGTAAAAGCTCAGTGTAATGAGAACGGGCCGCGGCATTGACTATTTTTGAGTCGGATATCCCGGGGACAATCAACATCACTTCGACGTTACTCTTTGCCGCTATGATAAGGACATCCATCAGGTTTTCGCCGGGAATGAAATAAGGGCTAGTAATGCATATCCTTTCTTTGGCCAAACCGATGGCTTGCATTAAGGAATATAGAATAACAGGAAAACTGTAGTCAGGACCGGAAGGTACTATCTGTATCAGTTCGCTTCCTATTTCTTTCTCCCCGAAAGATAGCGGAAAGTATTTCGGTCCGTATTCCAGTTTCTTTTTACTGCAAAAATTCCAGTCGCAAAGAAAAAGGTATTGCAGATAAAAGGTGGCAGGTCCGTCTATCTCTAAATGTGTATCTCTCCAATAATAATCATTTTCAGGTTTTATATCATTTCGATATCTATCACTAATATTGATACCTCCTACAAAAGATTTTGTCCCATCTATTACTAAAATTTTACGATGGTTTCGGTAATTGAGCCGACTGGCGAGAGTGTTCCATTTGATTTTGTAGAAGGGCGCCGTCTCTATTCCTGCTTCTTCCAGTCTTTTGACAAACTTTTGGTCCATACCATGACTTCCAAAATCATCGTACATAAAAAGCACTTCTATGCCCTGTAGTGCTTTTTTAATCAGAATGTCGGCTATGGAATTCCCCGTTTTATCGTTCTCATAAATATAGTATTCCAGATGGATATGCGATGTTGCTCCCTCTAGGGCATCCAAAAGCAGGGGAAATTTTTCTTCACCGTTAAAAAGTAATTGTACACTATTGTTGCCCGTCAAAGGACTGGTGACCGAGTTGTGAATAAATCGGGCCAGGTTGTAATGCTCCGAAGACAACAGTCCCGAATGAAGCACCAGTTCAGAATAATCCTGAACACCTGTAATGATTTTTTGATG